>QNCA01000035.1 GCA_003644325.1 Planctomycetota bacterium | reverse complement strand
CTATATTCGTTTTCATCGACGCCTTCGGCTACGACATTGCGAAGGACCTCGACTTCATGTCGGACATCCTGCCGACAAAGGCGCCGCTTCGCACGGTCTTCGGCTTTTCTTCCGCGTGCATCCCGTCCATACTTTCCGGCAGGACGCCCTGTGAACACAAACACTGGAACTTTTTCTACTACGCGCCGGAGACCTCTCCCTTCAAGTTGCTCAGGATTTTCCGCTTCCTTCCAGGCATCGTTGCAAACCGTTCGCGCCTGCGCTGTCAGTTGAGCAAGATGGTCAAGAAGCGCCTGAACTTCTCCGGGTACTTCCAACTATACAACATTCCGTTCAAGTACTACCACCTGTTCGACACCTGCGAAAAGCGCGACCTGTTCAAGCCGGGCGGCCTCAACGTCGGCAAGACCATCGTTGATTTCCTCGTTGAAAATAGTGTGCCGCACCTTTTTACAAACTGGGCCGACCCGGAGGAGGAGCGCATCGCGCAAATGACGCAGGCTGTACGCGAAGGAGAGATTTCTTTCGCTTTCCTTTACACTTCCGACCTCGACGCGATGCTCCACTTCAACAGCCGCGACTCGGATGTCGTAAGGAACAAAATAAAGTGGTACGAAGAGCGCTTCCGCGAAGTCTATCAACTCGCTTCGCAGAAATACGACATGGTCGATATGTATCTCTTCAGCGACCACGGCATGGCCGAGATTCACCGGACGTACGACATGATAAGCGACATCGAAGCGCTGGGGCTGAAGTTCGGGGCGGACTACGTCGCGATGTACGACTCCACCGTCGGCAGGTTCTGGTTCATGAACGACGAGGCGCGGAAACGCATAACGGAGACGCTGAGTAAAATCGACTGCGCCAGGATCCTCAGCGACGAAGAGTTGAAGGAACTCGGCGTGTATTTCGAGGACAGGCAGTTCGGCGAGTTGATGTGCCTGATGGATGCGGGAGCGCTCATCGTGCCCAGTTACATGGGCGACAAGCCGCTTTTCGGCATGCACGGCTATCACCCCGACGACAAGGATTCATACGCGCTCTTCATGACGAACACGCAGCCCGACCCGTTCCCGAAGTGCATCACGGACATGTACGGATTGATGCGCAGCGCCGCAGGGGAATGGATTGAGAATTCCGGTCACCGATAGATTTTGACATGGCGAAATCCTTCACAACTATCACAATCGGCGAATCACTGGGATTCAAGGGCGGGCTGGAGCAGTTCGTCTTTCAGGTCGCGAGCGTGCTCAAAGAGCGCGGTCACAGGCACGTTCTGCTCTATGAGCGCACCACCGGCACCGATGAGGACAGGTACAAGACCGTCTTTGAAGATTCGGCGCATATTCCCGACGGCGGCGGCGTGGATGATTACCGGAAATTTCTCGACGAAATCTGCGAACGGTGGCGGCCCGACGTCGCGCTCCTCCACAAGTCGCGCAACTGCCGGTTCCTGGAGGCGCTTGTCGCGCGCATGCCGACCATAGCGCTCATCCAGGACCACTTCCTTTATTGCCTGCGAGAGACGCGCTACTTCCCCGTCAGCAGGAAGATATGCACGCGGCCGCTGTCGTGGAAATGCCTCGCGCTGGGGTGTTTCATGGGCAGGCCGCTGCGCTACGGATGCCTGCCCACATTCTACAGCCTGAAAGAAAGGCGGAGCCTCCTTGACGTGCATCGCAGGATGCACCGCGTCGTCGTCCTCAGCAATCACATGAAGTCGGAACTCGTGCTGAATCGCTTCGACCCCGACAGGATAGACGTGATCCCCGGTCACACGCAGATTCCGGCAAGGGAGTTTCCGCCTGTCAGCGATGACAGCGATATCGTGCTTTTTGTCGGCCAGGTCATCCGCTCGAAGGGCTTGGACATGCTCGTCAAGGCGATGACGCTGCTCAGGAATCATGCGCGTCTCAGGGTCATCGGGGTAGGCAGCGCGCTTGAAGCGAATAAGAAACTCGCAAACACTCTGGATATAAACGACAGGGTGGAGTTTCTTGGCTGGGTGCCGCATCATGAGATTGATAAGCACTTCGAGGATGCGGTCCTCGTCGTGGTGCCCTCCGTCTGGGCGGAGCCGTTCTGCCTGGTCGGCATCGAGGCCATGGCGCGCTCGCGGCCGGTCGTCGCCTTTGATGTGGGCGGCATATCCCAGTGGCTTGAGGACGGCAAGTGCGGATACCTTGTGCGAGAGATTACGCCCGAGGCGCTGGCCGCCCGCATCGACGAGGTGCTTGGTAACAGAGACCTTGCCAGGGAAATGGGCGCCTATGGCAGAAAGAGAGCCGCCGAAGAATTCTCTCCCGGGGTTGCCGGCGACCGGCTGGAACAAACGATAATTCGAACAATAAACCAGCCTAAAAGTCAAAATTCTTAGTCAAGTTGACTTTGGTGACTTCGGTGACTGTCACCAATTACGGAGCGCAGATCCCCTGATTTATCAGGGGGTGGACCAGCTCGTAGATTGGTGACTGCCACCGTAGGGCAGTCAGTCAACTTGAGTTCTTAGTCTCCGGGTTTCAGTCTAAGGTCTCAAGATTATGCCACGGATAGGTTTCGTCGCTTCATACTCCGACGGCGGCAGGTCAGGCATAGGCCAGTACGAGATATGTCTGCCCCGATATCTCCTCGCGGCCGATGCGGAGGACGAGTTCGTCCTCATCGCGCGCGAGGATGCGCTCGACTCCTTTCCGCCTGCTTCGCGACGGCTGACCATAAGCCCGTATGCATCAAAGTACCGAAAGCCTTTCCCGAATCTCATCTGGCACCATACCGCGCTGCCGCGAATCGCAAAGAGAGAAAAGATAGACCTCATACATCTCTCCACACAGCAGCGCCTGATGTCGCGAAGGCCATGCAAACTTGTCGGCACCATTCACGACCTGGGCACCTATCACGTCAAGAACAAGTACGGCAAGGTCCGCGATATTTACCTGAAACGGATGGCCCGGGCCTTCGCCCGCAAACTGGACCACGTAATCTCCGACAGCAAATTCACGAAGAACGACGTGGTCGACTTCTTCGGTATTGCGGAAGACCGCGTAACGGTCATTCATCCCGGCTTGGACTTCGACAAGTTCCACCAGCGTGACAAGGATGAGTGCCGCAATCACATCGCGGAAAAGCACGGCGTTAAAGACCCCTTTCTTGTTTACATCGCGCGCCTCGACCACCCCAGCAAGAACCATGTCAACTTGCTCAAGGCATACTCGATAATGCGTTCCGAATACGGCATCGAGCACAAACTCGTCCTCGGCGGCTCCGACTGGTTCGGCGCGGAAAAAATATACGAGGCCGTTGACGGACTGGGCCTGAAAGAGAATGTGATATTCACGGGTTTCGTATCCGACGAAGACCTGCCGATTTTCTATTGTGCCGCGGAGATGCTCGTATTCCCCACGCTTTTCGAGGGCTTCGGCTTCCCGCCGCTGGAGGCCATGGCCTGCGGCGTGCCCGTTGTGTGCTCGCGCGTGGCCTCCGTGCCGGAGATGGTCGCCGATGCGGCGTTGATGTTCGACCCAATGAATCCGGAAGAAATTGCATCCGCCGTCCATTCCGTCTTGTCAAACGATGAGTTGCGCGGTAATCTGATAGGGAAGGGGCTGGAGCGCGCCGCGCATTTCCGCTGGGAAGAGACGGCGCGCAAAACCGTCGAAATTTACAGGAAGGTCCTCGGATAAGGTGACTGTCGCCATTACGGAGCGCAGACGACCCGAAGGGGCGGCCCGCTCGTAGATGATGGCTGTCACCGTCCCATCAGCGAAAGTCGAGGCGTAGAACTTGTCCCGACCTGTCGGGGTTGGTGACTGTCACCGCAATGAGTCCGGCAATGGAAGAAATCATACGCAAATCATTCGAGCAAAGCATCGCCGTCAAGCGTGAAACGGCGGAGAGACATGCCGCCGTCATTGCCGACATGGCGCGCGTGATGACAGAGGCACTGCGCGGTGAGCGCCGCATATATATCGCCGGCAACGGCGGCAGCGCCGCCGACGCGCAGCACATCGCCGGGGAGTTGGTCGGGCGCTTCGCAATGGAGCGAAAGGCCCTGCCCGTCGTTGCGTTGACCACCGACACCTCAGTGCTCACCGCCGTCGCCAACGACTACGGCTTCGACGAAGTATTCCGCCGCCAGGTCGAAGCGCACGTGCGCGAGGGCGACGTGTTGCTCTGCATCAGCACCAGCGGCGACTCGCCCAACGTGCTCAGGGCGCTGGAGGAAGCGAAAAAGAGAAGCGCGCGCGTGCTGGCGCTCGCGGGACGTGACGGCGGCGCGCTTGCCCGCGCCGCGGAACTTTGCGTTACCGTTCCTGCGCAAGAGACCTGGCGCATACAGGAAACGCATATCACAATCGGCCATATCCTCTGCGAACTCATCGAAAGCGAACTCTTCAAGGACGCGAAATGACCGACGGCCGGCTGGAAGAAGTCATCAGGACAATCGGCGCACCGCGCATACTCGTGGTGGGCGACCTCATGCTGGACCGGTACGTGTGGGGCGACGTCGGGCGCATCTCGCCCGAGGCCCCCGTGCCGGTGCTGAGGGTGGAGCGCGAGGAAAACAAACTCGGCGGTTCAGGCTCCGTCATATCGAACCTAGCATGTCTCGGCTCGGAAGTCTCCTGTTGCGGCGTCATCGGTGACGACTACCACGGCGGACTCGTTACGGCCGAATTGGAAAAACTGGGCGTCGGAACGGAAGGCGTGTTTACGGTCAGGGGCAGGCCGACAGGGGTCAAGACGCGAGCAATCGCCTGCGCTCAGCACGTCGTCCGCATCGACAACGAAGACACGAGCGCCCTTGCCGGCGATTTTGAAGACCAGATAATAGCCTTCCTCTCCGATATAATGCCCACGCAGGACCTGGTCATCATCTCCGATTACAACAAGGGTCTCCTTTCGGAGCATTTTGCACGGCAGACCATTACCCTGGCTCGCAGTCACGACAAGCACGTCTTGGTCGACACGAAGAGCGACGACGTCACGAAGTTTGCGGGCGCCACAACGATCACGCCCAATCGCGAGGAGGCCGAGCGGCTGACGCAAACGAAACTCGACAGCCGCGAGAATATGCAACAGGCCGCGCGCCAGTTGATGATAGACCTCGATTTGGATTTTGCGACCATAACGCTTGACCGCGACGGCGTGGCGCTGTGCAGCGGCGAGTCGTTCGAGATATTCCCCACGCATCCCGTCGAGGTTTACGACACCACCGGCGCGGGCGACATGGCGCTGAGCATCATGGGATTCGTAATCGCGGGCGGGTACAGCGTGGAGGACGCCGTGCGACTGGCCAACGTCGCCTGCGGCATCGAAATCAGCCGCGTGGGGGTCTCGCCCGTTACGCGCGAGGAAATAATAGCGCGCATCAAGGAGATGCATCACCTGATTCCGAGCAAGATAAAAACCCTGGCCGAAATCGCACGAATCGTGGAAGAAGCCCGCCGCAAGCGCCGGCGCATCGTCTTCACCAACGGCTGTTTCGACCTCCTGCACATCGGCCACATCAAGTACCTGCAATTCTCAAAAGCACAGGGCGACATCCTCATCCTCGGCGTCAACACCGACGAATCCGTCCGGCGGCTCAAAGGCCCGTCACGTCCCATCCTCGACCAGACGCACCGCGGCCAGATACTCAGCGCTATCGAATGGATAGACTACATCGTCTTTTTCGGCGATGACACGCCCCTGGAACTGCTGCGCGTGGTAAGGCCGGACGTCCTCGTCAAGGGCGCGCAGTACAGCCGCGACCAGGTCGTCGGCGCCGACTTCGTCGAATCGTACGGCGGCGAAGTGCGCCTGGCGCCGATGGTCGAGGGCATCTCCACCACCGACATCGTCGACAAAATCCGCGAACGCTACCGCAACACTGATTAACCGCAATAGTTCAACAGGGACTCGAATCGGACCGGATGGGACTAAAAAATTGAAACCTCAGATGAACACGGATGGACGCTGATAGAAACCGGGACAGACAATTCAAATTTTATTGAAGATTGACCGGTTAAAGAACCGCGAAAGGTGACTGTCTCCAATTGCGGAGCGCAGACCCCCTGATTTATCAGGGGGGCGGCTCGTAGATTGGCGACTGTCACCGTGCCGGGTGTTTCTTTATCCAATCAAAAAGCAATAATAAGGCAAACCTATGTTCGCTTCGCTTACCGGGCCGGCGGGCAACAAGCAGAAGCAAGAAACATCAGCGTCCGTCCGTGGTTCCCGTTTTCTCTGCGTCTTCCCGGCCGTACCCGTTCGGGTCCTCGTCCCGAGGACCCTCAGGGTCCGAGGGAAAGCCCGAGGCTTCACGGCTCCCATACGGGCAGGCTGAGCGGGCTGAGCCTCTGTGGCTGAAGACTATCGTGTCTCGGAGGTGACCCACTTCTCGAAGGCGGTGCTGCCCTTTGCGTCGAGGCGGACGATCGCGGGCAACTCGTAGGAATGTGCCTTTGTTATTTCGCGCTCTATCGCCGGCCAGTTGTCCTCCCGTGACTTCATCAGCAGGAAGACCTCCGCCTCGTCGCGCAGTTCGCCCTTCCAGTGATACAGCGATTCGATCTCGAACATGTTCGCGCACGCGATAAGTTTCATGCCGAGCAGATGGTTCGCGATGCGTTTCGCCTCATCCTTGTCCTTGCACGTTGTGTAGCAGATGATCATGATTACGTCCTCTGCGAAAGTTCATCGGTGTTTTGCCGCTCGGGCCAGACCGCTAATTTATCCGCCCGGTTACACGGTGACAGTCACCTTCTACGAATCTCGTCCCCGCCGACAAGTCGGGGGGCTCGATTCCGTAAGGGTGACAGTCACCGTTCGGGGTTCCGTAATCATGGTCCGACCCGTCGCCGCGTCGCCTTGCGGCGTATGCGCGGGCGAGCCAGCAAGCGGTACATCATTGTGTTGAAGACGAATCTCGGGAACCCGACGACCGTATCCAGGTTGCCTTCGATTTTCCTGATGAACCTGTCGCCCTCCGCGCGTGCGGCGTATGCGCCGGACTTGCCCATTCCCTCTCCTGACCTCACGTACTCGCTGATTTCCGCGTCCGTCATTTCGCGCATGTACACGAACGCCTCGTCGTGAGCAACTATTGTCTTGCCGGTGCGCGTATCCACGGCGCACATCGCCGTTATGACGGAATGCCGCGTGCCGCTGAGTTCGCGCAGCATCCTTTTCGCGTCGGCCTCGTCGCCCGGTTTGCCGATGAGGTTCTTTTCCAGCACCGTTATGGTATCGGCAGCGACGACCACCGCGTCTTTGACGCGCCGGGCAACGTCGTTCGCCTTCAGTCTTGCGTTGTGGCGGGCCGTCTTGGTCGGGTTCAACCTGCGGGCGGCGGTCTCGCGCACGTTCGGTTCCATCACGTCGAACTCGTAACCCCATTCGCGCAACATCGCCTGCCGGCGGGGCGAGGCGCTGGCCAGAACCAGCCTGCGCTCGTTCAGTTTTTCATGCACCTTTCCGCTAATTCGCCGCCGGCGCGCATTCAGCGCCCACAACGCGACAGGGTACAAAGGCACGGCGAGGGCCAGGCCGAAAACCGCGCCTCCTATCATCATCGGCCAGAAGATGTCGCCCGTCAATACCTTTGTAATCGCCCACCAGTCTGTCAGGCCGACCTGCGAGATCTTTTCGCTGATGACCCACATTTCCACGTCGGCCCCGCCGAGTATCTGTATGCCCAGGTAATGGTCGAACCAGTAAATCGGCGCCGCCGTCAGCGGGTTGGACAGCCAGACCATGGCGACCGCGACGAGCCGGTTGGCGCCCAGCAGCGTGCAGATGAACGCCGCAATAATCATTTGTATGCCGATTGTCGGGGTGAGCGCGACGAACATGCCGACGGCCATGCCCAGCGCCACGGCGTGCGGCGTGTCGTGCGCCGTTACGACAGGCTTGATGAACCTGCGATAGAAAAATCGTTTGAACTGCATTATTCTATGCCGACGTCACGTAAATATCTCACTGTCGGAAAGGTGACTGTTACCTTTTTAACATTACAGTTATCAATAATTCCTTCCGGCGCCCGGCAGGTTGACGGTGCGGGCATTTTGCCTCCGTTTGGGCTTGTCCGAATGACGAAAACGACCTATCATAATAGCGGAAAGGCGAAAGGTCAAAGGGTGAGCAGGAAAGGGGAGCATGTAAGAATCCTGGAAAGGCCGCACCGGTGACTGTCACCATTACCCATTCGGACCCTGACGGGTCCTCAGGGCGAGGGCCCGGAACGGGCGGAGCGCAGACCCCCTGATTTATCAGGGGGGCCGGCTCGTAGATGGCGACTGTCACCGTGCCGGGTGTTTCTTTATCCAATCAAAAAGCAATAGTTAACGGTCTTGCCTTATGCGAATAGTGATCACAGCGGACCTGCATTACGGTATGCGCGCCGACGGCGACGAATCGGCACGGGCGCTCGCGGAGAAGATATGCGAGCGCGGCGGCGACGTCCTTATGCTCGCCGGAGACAACGCCGCCCTCCCGGTATCGAACTTCGTCGAGTGCCTCCGACTCTTCAAGGGCTTCCCCGGCAGGAAACTCATAATTTCCGGCAATCATGACCTCTGGGTTGAGGAGAACGCTTCGTTCGATTCCTCCGACATGTATTCCGTCACTCTGCCGGAAATTTATACCCAATGCGGCTTTCACTGCCTCGACGTCGAGCCGGTCGTTATTGACGGCGTCGGGTTCGTGGGGACCATCGGCTGGTATGACTACACCTTCCGCGAGCCTTCGCTGGACGTGCCGATGGAGACATACGAGAAGAAGATACTCGACGACGGCACGATATGGATGGACGCGCGTTACGTCCGCTGGAATTACAGCGACGTCGAGTTCACGGAACTGACGCTGGCGAAACTGCGCGAGCATCTTGCGACCGTAGAGCCGAAGTGCGAAACCATCGTGGGGTTGCTTCACCACCTGCCTTTTGCGAACATGGTCACGCGAAAACCCTCGCGTTCCTGGTCCTTCGCAAACGCCTTCATGGGCAGCGAGAAGTTTGGCGAGGAGTTGCTGAAGCATCCGAAGGTGAAATACGTTTACTGCGGCCACACGCACTCGCGCGGGG
>QNCA01000034.1 GCA_003644325.1 Planctomycetota bacterium | reverse complement strand
TTCCGAGGCAGAAGAAGGAAAGCAATCCCAGAACAAGAGAAGCAACGGCCGTGCCCTGGGGGAGTTGTGCCCCCGGTGCGCCATATTGCGGTGGCGGCGGGCCGTAGCCCGGCGGCGGCTGCCCGGGTGGCGGCGGGCCATAACCCGGAGGCGGCTGCTGCGGTGGTGGCGGTTGCTGTGGAGGGGGTTGCGGCGGTGGTTGATTCATGACTTCTCCTCCCTGAACTCCTGATATTAACTGTTATCAAATATGCACGATGGCCGCAATGATAAGAACAAAACTGAAGAAATCAAACCCTTTCTGAAAAATCTTCCCGGTGTTTTTGATTGCCCGCCGGTTGCTTCGCCGCATGATACTCTCCTTCCCGGTACCCGTACCCATACGGGCAATCTGGGCAGGCCGGGCCCGCCGGGTACCGGCCCGAATGTGTCGGGCACGGGACGGGAAGACGCGGCGGCGCCATTCTGAGCAGAAGGCACGGGCGCATTATCGCCGGCACCCGCACCCGGCTTTGCTGTGGAACCGCTGTTTGCATCTAAATCCGCCAATCCGACCTTCCCGTTGTTTCAACGAGCCTTTGCCCCTTTTTATTCCGCGTGCTTTTTCGTGTAGTTGAGCAGGCCGCCGGCGAGCATGATGTCTATCTGGCGGTCGCTCAGCGGGTGCTTCACCTGGAATTCTCTGCCGCCGGCAACGTTTTTCGCCGCAAGGGTGTCGCCGGTGCGCAGTCCTTGCCTGACACCCTTGATGACAATCTTATCGCCGAACTTCACCTTGTCGTAATCGGACGCATTGACGAACGTCAGCGGCAGTATGCCGAAGTTGATGAGGTTGGCGAGATGGATACGCGCGAAGGATTTGACGATGACTGCCCTTACGCCCAGAAACATCGGCGCCAGCGCCGCGTGCTCACGCGAGGATCCCTGCCCGTAGTTGGAGCCGCCGACGATGAACCCGCCGCCCCATTCCCGGGCGCGCTTCGGGAATTCGGCATCAACCTGCTCGAATACATGTTCGGAAATCTTCGGCACGTTCGACCTCAGCGGCAGGATTTTAGCGCCCGCCGGCATGATGTCGTCGGTCGTTACGTCGTCGCCTGTTTTTATCAACACCCTGCCCTCCAGGGTGTCGGGCATCTCTTCGCGCTCGGGCAGGCCGGCCATGTTCGGCCCGCGGCGGATTTTCACTGTGGCCGGCTTTTTCGCGGGCTTCAAGATCATCGAGTCGTCGATGAGAAACCTGGCGGGCATTGCGATCTTCGGCGCGACCTTGCCGAGCCTCCGCGGATCGGTAATCTTGCCCCTCAACGCCGATACTGCGGCGACCTCCACGCTGCACAGGTAGGTGCCGGCGCTCTTCGTGCCGGAGCGTCCCAGGAAGTTGCGGTTGAATGTTCTCAGGCTTACGCCGTTCGACGGAGGCGCAAAGCCCATCCCGATGCACGGGCCGCAGGCGTTCTCCAGTATGCGCGCGCCCGCCGCAATGAGGTCCGCCAGCGCGCCGCTCTTCGCGAGCATCAGTTCCACCTGCCGCGAGCCGGGCGATATGCCCAGGCTCACACGCGGGCTGATGCGCTTGCCCTTCAATATCTTCGCCACGGTCATCAGGTCAACGTAGGAAGAGTTCGTGCATGAGCCGATGGCCACCTGGTCAACCGGCGTGCCTTCGACCTCCCTTACGGTCTTCACGTTGCCGGGGCTGTGCGGGCAGGCGATGAGGGGCACGATTTTGGATAAATCCAGTTCGATGACTTCGTCGTATTCCGCGCCGGGGTCAGCCTTGAGTTCCCGCCAGTCTTTCACGCGTTCCTGTGCCGCAAAGAATTTCTTTGTGACCCCGTCGGAGGGAAAGATACTGGTCGTCGCGCCCAGTTCCGCGCCCATGTTTGTGATGACGGCGCGCTGGGGCACGGTAAGCGTTCTTAGGCCCGGCCCGCCGTACTCATAGACCTTGCCGACTCCGCCCTTGACGGTAAGGCGGCGCAGGAGTTCAAGGATAACGTCCTTTGCGGTGGCCCAGGGTTTGAGTTTTTCTTTCAGAACGACGTTGACGACTTTCGGCATCGTCATGTAGAACGGCCCTCCGCCCATGGCGACCGCGACGTCGATGCCGCCTGCGCCGATGGCCATCATGCCCGCGCCGCCGCCGGTGGGGGTGTGGCTGTCGCTGCCGAGCATGGTCTGGCCGGGCTTGCTGAATCGTTCCAGGTGTACCTGGTGGCAGATGCCGTTGCCGGGCCGTGAAAAGAGTATGCCGTATTTCGCGGCGACGTCTTGAAGGTACAAATGGTCGTCCGGGTTTTCGAATCCCGTCTGCAACGTGTTGTGGTCAGCATAACTAACCGACAATTTCGTCTTGACCCGTTTCAGGCCCATCGCTTCGAACTGCAGGTATGCCATGGTGCCGGTGGCGTCCTGCGTGAGAGTCTGGTCGATGCGAATGCCTACCTCGCTGCCCGGTTTCATTTCCCCGGAGACGAGATGATTCTTAATAATCTTCTGCACGATATTCATCTTCATCTCAATCGAGCCCCGCTAAAAAGTCTTAAAGCAAAACAGGCCGCCTCTCCGCGCGGAGAGAACCGGCCACAGGTCTTGTAAAAGTCACGGCATGCTATCCGACATTCCCGCTTAAGGCAAGCAAATTCCGCCCCGCCCATACAGGCCGGGTACATGTCGACTTTGCGGGTACGGTATTCGGAGTCTCGCGTGGAATCGTCAAGGCGCTAACGCCGCCAAAGGGCCTTGAATATTTCTTCTTCCGAGACATACCTGGGTGAACCCTTGTGCTCCGGGGCAAGACCCAGGCGCGCCGCCCTGTCCGCTTCCAGCCAGAGGCCCTTCTCCGTGTCCAGTTCGAGCGTCTTGTGACGCACAGAGCCGTCGGGCATCCTGTTCAGGCGCAGCAACCGCGCCGTCTCTTCAAGGTCACGGCGGGCGTCTTCCCTTCGGCCCATCCTGTCGAGCAGTTCCGCACGGTAAACCCTGAGCGACGGCCGCGTCGGGTAGAGTTCGACCGCCCTGTTATATTCTTCAAGCGCCTCGGCCCTCCTGCCGATCTCGCGCAACATGACGGCCGTTTCGATGTGAAGCCTGAAGTCGTCGGGATTCAGGCGAATCGCCCGGCGCATCAGCCGGACCGCAATGTCTGCTATCCGCGGGTCTCCTTTCTCGCCGTGAGGGCGCAATCCGCGGCGCTCCCGGAAATATTTCCAGGCGAGCCTGCGGACTGTTTCGGTGTTGTGCACCTCGATATCGGGGACCCGTTCCCCGGTAAGGGGCAATTTCGATTGTTCGTCTGAAACATAATCCAGCGCTGTCTCCTCACGGAGCGACATGGCAAGGGGGCCAAGCATGTAGAACGCCAGCGCTCCGCAACCAATTAATGTAAGGGCGAGTTTCGCAGGCGAAGAGAGGCGTTTGCCCGACGAAATCTTCACGCCTCCTGCGCCCGTATGGGCCAGCGCCAGCGCCATTACAACCCAGCAGGCCTGATTGACGCCGTAGGAGTAAATGCCGAAATCAAACATGCTGTGCAGAAGAAATCCCAGCGCCCCTGTTGTAAGTGCGGCGTGAAGAAAGCGGGCATCCCCTTTGACGGCACGAAAAGTGCGCGCCGCGAAGACCGCCCCCCAGAGAAAAGCGGCAAGCAATACCGTCAGCATTCCCTTCGCGAAACTCGTGTAGAAACTCGTAAACGGCCGGTGCAATATCATCACCGCAAGGAACACCGCGAGAACAATGCATCCGGCAAGGAGCAGGCGGCTGGAAGACATGGCGTCAGGCTCCTCATTTTCCCGCCGTCCGCCGGCCCCTTTCACGGTCTTCGCCCGAAGAATTTTGATGAGAAACAGCGCCCAGACGGCGATGAACGCGACAAGGCCGATGATGCCGAACTCGGCTACGCTCTGGATGATGCTGTTGTGCGGGTACATGACCTCGCCCGCCCAGGGCGCCTTGTGTGCGGTGTAACTCCAGCGGAAATTCTCCAGCCCCACACCGGTCAGCCAGTGCTCCTTGATGACGCCCCAACTGCTCGCCCAGTAGCCCAGGCGATAGTTCACGGAGCGCACCTCCGCTATGCGCCTGATCGTTGAGGAGCCGAAGACCGCCACGGCAAGCACCGGCACGGCAACGACCACCGTGCATTCCTGCCAGTGGCGCGCTATCCAGTGCCTGCCCAGAATCAGGACGAATATCACCATCTCCGCCGCGAAGACGACATACGCCGCGCGACTGCCCGTCAGGTACAGGCACACCAGCCCCGCGCCCGCGGCGAAGAACGTAACGGCAGCGCGTATGAACGAGCCGCCTTTCACGGAATTGCGCAAGGACTCCACACCGGCGCCGAAGAAAACCGGCACGGTTATCAAGAGAAAGGTCGCCAGTATGTTGGATGTGGTGAAGGGGAAAGAAGGCTCGTTTCCCTCTAGGCGCGCCCGGGCGAGCTCTATGTCCGTTGAAGAATCGAACGATTCGAGAAATCCTTTCCTTTCGGCAAAGTGCCTCAACTCTTCCAGGCCTTCGAAGCGCTGGTATATGCCGTAAAACACGACGACCGCCGCCGCCGCAAGCAGAACGGCGACGAAGAAACCGCGGACGCGACCATTACGTGAAAGGTTGAAGACCATGAAGAAAAGGAGGAGATTGGTCAGCCAGATGGGGAGAGATTGCAGGGCGGCGTACTTGTATGCCGCGAACAACGGCGAGACGCCGATAACCAGCGCATAAACAATCAGGGGAATGCCGATACCGCAACGGCCTATCCGAATCCTGCCGTGCAGACACTGCGCCGCCAGCCACAGGAAACCCGCAACCACAATCAACGCGTGCAAAAGGAGATTCCTCGAAGATGCCAGCGCGTGCCCCGGCAGCACGGGCCGCAGTGTGATGACGATACCGACGAGAATCACGGCCATGTATTCAAACAGCCCTGCCGCACGCTCCGCCGCGCGCGACCCGGCCCCGCCGGATTCTTTTTTGTCGCGGTTAGTCACTCCTTCTTCCTCGCGGCCCGCTCCAAGAGAACGATAATGAAAATTATTCCCGCGGCCTGCGACACCACCACGCCGGCACGCAGGAGATCCGAGGCGAAAGTCCCGGTGCCGGGGTAAAGCAGCACCGCAGATACGCCCGTGCACCAGGTCACCAGACACACCGTGAGCAGCGCCGCCCCCGGCGTCATGCCCAGGTTGAGCAGCCTGTGCGAAAAGTGACTGCGATCCGCCTGCCAGATCGGCCTGTTCTCCTTGAGGCGGATGGCCATCACGGACAGCGTATCAAAGATGGGCACTGCAAAGATGAGCAGCGGCACAAGAAAAGGATACAGGCGGTTTATGTTCAGTCCTTCAATGCGGACTTCCCGGCCGTAGAAAGTGAACAGGACGGTAAGCACGGCGAGGATGTAGCCCGTGAAAAGCGAACCCGCGTCACCCATAAATATTTTCGCCGGTGGACGATTGAACGCCAGAAAGCCTGCAAGCGCACCCAGCAGGACCACGAGGAACATGGCGATGAACAACTGCCCCGTCTGCACGGCAACCACGAGGAATATCACCGAGAGCACCGCGGCAACGGAAGCGCACAGACCGTCCATGTTGTCCAGCAGGTTAAAGGCATTCGTTATCGCCACTATCCAGACAACGGTCAGAGCGCCGGTGATAATCGGATCGACCATGAAAAGACTCAGCCTGATCCCCGTCGAAGCCAGCGCCACGCCCACGATAATCTGCGCCAGCAACTTCTCCTTCACCGAAATATGCCGGACGTCGTCTACCAGGCCCGTGACTGCCATTATCAACCCGCCCAGCAACACGACGATGAGTTCCCTGCTGCGCGAGATGATTCCGCTGAAGTGTTTGACTATCTCGCTCGAAAAAATACCGGGGGCCTCGCCGGGCGAGGCATGACACGCAAGCACAAGGGAAAACGCAATGATGACCGGCAGGGCCGTTGCCAGGAAGACGGCCAGACCGCCCCCGAGAGGCGTCGGGCGCGTGTGAAGTTTGCGGCGTGACGGCCTGTCGATGAAGTTCCACCGGCGCGCCAGGCGCAGCATCACGCCCGTCAGTATAAGTGAAAGCGCCAGGGAAGCGACAAATAGAATTGCTGCGGCGGTCTCAAGTCCCATCAACTTGCGGTTCCCCCCCCAATCGAACAGTCGTGACAATGAAACCTAAAGGGGTCAGGCCCCCTCGGGTTTCGTTTGCGGTTGACAACCCGCGGCGCGTAACTCCTCGTTCATGTCGATGACGGCCTGCTCGGCGGCGCGCTGCCAGGCGGCGGGACCGAAGCGGTCGCGATATTCCGGCCGCCGGTACGCAAAGAGAATCGCGCGGGACGAATTGACGATTGCGCCGAGGCCGTCTTCGTTAAAGAACGGTTTCAGGTCGGCCGCGTGTGCGCCCTGCGCGCCGTAACCGGGCGCCAGTATGAACGAGCGCGGGATTATCTTGCGGACATTTTTCGCCCCTTCCGGGAATGTGGCCCCCATGACCGCGCCCACGCAAGAGTATCCCTCGCGGCCGCAGTGCGGCTCCGCCCACCGGGCGACGTGGCGGGCGAGGCGCAGGAAGACCGGCTCGCCTCCGGCCCGCAGGTCCTGCAGTTCGGCGGCGGACGGGTTGGATGTTCTGACGAGGACGAATATCCCCTTGCCGTTCTTTGCGGCGGCGTCAATGAAAGGCTGCACGCCGTCGGAGCCGAGAAATGCGTTCACCGTGACGGCATCAACCGGAAATGCCTCCAGCGTTTCGCCGCCGATTTCAATCTTTCCGAGGTGCGCATCGGCGTAGGCGGCTGCGGTGGAACCGATGTCTGAGCGCTTTACGTCGCCTATGACAATGAGGTCCCGGGCGCGGGCATGCTCGCAGACGCGGCGATATGCCTCGAGGCCGTGCGGGCCGAACCGTTCGTAGAAAGCAATCTGCGCCTTAACGACGCCGACATGGGAGGCCACGGCATCTACTATGCCGGTGAGGTACTTCGTGACGGCGGCCGCGCCCGCGGCGAGCGTCCGACCGTGGCGGCTGATTGCGTCGGATTTGATTCTTTCGGGGATTTGCGCCCAGTGCGGGTCCAGGCCTGCGACGGCGCTACTGCGCTTGCTCCTGATGCACTTTATCAGCCTGTCTGCGAAGTGTTCCATTCAAAGGATAATCGCCGAAGAGTTTCGTTCGGAGGCCGGCGTCGAGCAGGCCGAGGGCCTCGACGTTCAGGTTCAGTTTTTGCGCGATGCTCCTTCTTACGTTCTTTTGTGCGGCTTCTTCAAAGAGCGACGGCCGCACAAAGACGGCAACGCGGTTCTTCAGTCCCAGATTCTGCGCGTAGCCGAGCAGCAACCTGCGCTCTTTTCTCGACAACCCGTGGGCCCTGCACAACTCATTAAACACGTGCCTGCCTTCCCGGTCAACGAAATTCTCCTGAACCACACGCTTGATGAACAGAATCAGCAGCAGCGTTCCCAGCGCGGCCAGCAGGACTATCCAGAACAGGTTGGCGTTCCGGCTCTGGCCGAAACTTTCGCTGAACCGCTTGAAGTAGTCGGTCTTTTGACTTAACAGGGTGATGTTCATTGTCCACCGCCGATTTTCGTGTAGCGGGTCTTATCCTTCGTCCTGATGCGTTCAAGCGCCCTGGCGGCGCGCCGGCGGACCTTTGGCTCGCCCTCTCCTCGGATGATTTTCGCGAGGCCTTCGGCCGCCTCCGGCATGTCCAGGGTTTCCGCCAGCCATATCGCGGTGGCGTGTGTCCCACGGTCGCCGCGTTCGCACATCTCCAGGAACAAATCTCGATAGTCCCGGTCGCCGAAGCGGTACAGAAACCTGACGACGTTTCCGCGGATGCGCGGGACCGCGCTGGTCGCGAACCTTTTCACCGCGGGCAGGTATTCGGGTTTGCCCCTGTATTCCAGCGCTTCGATTGCGTTGGCGACGACCCGTTCATCCGGGTCTTTCAGCGCGTTCAGCAGGACCATTTCCGCCTCGTCCGAGTTGGACCTCCCCAGCGCGATAACCGCCGTCGCGCGGACGTGGGAGTCGGCGTCGGAGGAAAGCGCGATGATGAGCGGCTCCAGTTTTTCGTCATGGCGGGCCATGGCCGCGATCTTCAGGGCCTTCAACTTGGTCGTCGCTTGAGTGGCGGCCAGCGCCTCGCCGAGTTCATCACCGAGTTTGCCGTCGATCTTCACCAGGGCGGAGGCCGCCAGGTTGCGGGTACGGTCTTCCAGAGAATCAAACGCTCGCATGTACGCCTTGAAACTGTATTGCGAGACCGCCTCCGAGGCGAGAGCGCGCACGGATTCATGCGGGCTGAGGAGTTGCCTGATGATGAGTTCGTCCTTTTGCGGATGGTTGGATTGAATCACGTTGCGGGTTGTCTCCAGTTGCACTTCTTCATCGGGGTCTTGCAGGAAGCCCAGGAGCAGGTCCGCGTCCACTTTGTCGAGCGAATTCATTTCAGTGACTACCATCTGCCTGACACGGGACGACTTGCTCCGGGACATCTTTTCGAGGCATTTGCGGGCATATTCCGCCTCGGTGCCGCTGTCGCGAATGGCGGCGAATATCTTGTCCTGGATGTGAACCTCGTCATAGTGGTCCATGTTTTCGTAAACGGTTTTCCACCAGTTTTCCGCGCCCCACCACGTGGCGACGTTGATGATGGACCTCACGCCGGCGAGGTTCAAAATTTGCCTGATGACCTTGCCGGCGCCGTGGGGGCCGCGTTTCTTCAAGACGAAATCCGCCCTGCGCCTGACCAGTTCATCGTGATAGATGAACATGCGCGCCAGAAAAATATCCCACTGCTCCGATTCCGGCTGCTGGAGCACCTGTATTAAATCGGCCGCGGTGCGGTCGTTGCCTTGCTGGAACGACGTCATGAGGAGTCGGTGGCAGTTATCGCCCAGCGCCAGCAACCCGCGGAGGATTATCCGCTCCCGGTGCTGCGGGTAGGAGCGCAGGAGTTCTCTGAAGACGCCGGATATCTCTCTGCGGCTGCGGGCGGCCGCCTTGGCCAGGGCGGTGTTCTTGTCGTGCTGCATCCGGCCGCTCAGGGTCATGTAATTTTCTATCACTT
>QNCA01000451.1 GCA_003644325.1 Planctomycetota bacterium | reverse complement strand
AGCAAGTGAGCGGTTGAGGTAGATGGCTTTTCCCTTGCCGTATTTATGGACATAGACCGGAACACCGGCGAGTATCTTCTTGCGGGCTCCCGCAGCAGTGACCCGATTGATCTCAGCCTGGGGGCTTTTCTCACTCCGGATGCCGAAGACCTTGTCCAAGGCGCCTGTTTTGCGGCACTTGCCGCTTTCATCCATCAAACCGCAGCGGAAATCCGCCACCACCTTCCCTCCATTGGCCACGAAACGTTCGATCGCCTGGGCTTCGGCATCGGAGAGCGCAATAGTTTGGGGCAGGAAAAGAATATCATATTCACCTCCATCCAGCACCCCCTTCTCCAACTGCTTGTAGCTTACAAAATCGTACTGCAAATGGTGATCCTCGATCAGTTTGACCAGTGAGGTTCTCACCTGGTTGAAATACAACTGCCTGAATTCATGCCAACTCTCCCGCAGGATCCATTCCCGGCCCAGGGACAGATACTGGATCATCCAGTGAACCCGGATGGAAGGATGGGAGTAGAGAATGGCGATCCTGTCGTGCAGTCTTTGGGAATTTATGATGAGCTTGCCGATACCGGAGGTCAGTTCGTGCAGATCCTGCTGGAAGTTACGGGCGCGCGGGGTGAGCTCTCCGGTTTTTTTGTCTATGAACTTGTTTCTTTGTTCATCGTTGTCCCAAAAGATCACCCCCCGGTCACCGTGGAAAAGCTGGTACCAGAGAGTACGAACACCCCTTTCATCCACACCCCAGGTGGGGGAGAGAAGGATAAGATCCTTGTTCAGTGAACGCAGAATCTCAACATCTTCGGCCAGGTTGTAGGGCACCTGCAGGTCCACCACCCGGCTCAGGTATTCCAGGTTGTAGCCGGCGAAAGCACCGGGGCTGTGGCCCCCGGTAAAGCCGAAAATACCCTCGGGGTCGGCCTGGCGTGCATACCGGTAGGCTTTGCCGAGGGCACGTGCCAGGCTTTGGTCCATAAAGTCCTTGTGGTCCATCCAGGGGCTTAGATTCCAGTCGGTGGGATTGGGTATTGAGAGGCTGGTGGTCCATTCGTGGAATTTGCGGGCGAAGCTTTCCAGTTGGCGCGCGGTAACCGAGGAGAGATTGAACTCTTTTCTCAACCGGGGCAGCAGGTTCTCAATCTCTTGGACAGTCTTGGGTGGTGTGCTTTTCAGCCGTGCATTCAAAAGCACATAATCCTCGAGGCTGGATAGGCTCAGCCCGAAATACTCAGCAGCTTCCTCCACGGTAGCAAAGGCTTTCTTTATTTCATTTTTCCAGATGCGGTCCATGGTGGCATCGGTCAGGGTAAGCGTGCTTTTTGCCGCCTCGTGATAAGAATCAAACTCGGTTTCCCATTGCTTGTTGAGATCTTCCAGGGTACCGTACTTGTTTTTCAGATAGCGGATAAAGGCGTTGCGGGCATAGATTGAGTGGTCGAAATCAATGGGGCCGCTCTGGTCGCCGATACCGATCTCATCGGCTAGGTTGTAGAAAAGCGGCCGATGCGGTTTATGGAAATTCACTATCTGTTGCACTGTGGTGCGGATAGCCTCATCCGTGGCCGGATCTTCGAACGAGGGCACCCTGACCAGAAGAGACATATTGTAGGGGGAAGCGGCCACCTGTTTTTTGATCGCCTTCCAACGGGACCGCCATTTATGGTAGGGAGAAAAGATACGCCAGCACATATTATCCACATAGGTTTCGAAATCACGGGCCATTACCTGCCCGTAGTAAGGGAAATCCTTATACACCATGTGGGTGTTGATTCCCGCCTGGCGCAGGGCGGGAAAATATTCGTAGGCATAGTTCGCCCAGACCGCGCTGTAGTAGTCATCCCACCCGCGGGGACGGTTGGACTGGATGCGGAACTCGGCTCCCACTCCCTGTGGCACACCATCGAGGGTGGTTTCCAGACGATTGTAATAGCTTAATGCATCAGAGAGCCTGATCGAAAAATCGGCTCCATATACCGGCGGTCCCACCTGCACGGTATCAGCTCCGGCTATCCGGCCGTAAGCATCGCGCCAGAGAATGCAAACAGTGTGGATGCCGGAGGCTTGCTCCAGGCTGACATGACCGCGCAAAAGCTCATCATGCTCGAAAAAGTTATGGTGCTGGTACTCACGCCTCGGTGCTATATCCAGGAAAGCTACCCTGGCGCCCCAGGCGCAAGGTACCAGAAACAGTACACACAAGGTGAGAATCCCAAAAAACTTGTTCACTTTAGATGCTCCTTATAATCAGGTGAAAGGCAGGGATGGAAAATCTTGCAGCTTCAGCACAGGAATACCGCGCTTGCGGGCAAGTTCCCGCTCCTGAGTTCTGTTGTAACCCCAGGCCGCCAGATAGAGTCTGGCTCCGAGATCCGCACAGTCAATCAGGTGGGAGACTTTGTCGTCCACAAAGGTCATCTCGCTCCAGGTGCAGTCGAAAAAATTACGTAAGGCTTCAAGATGGGCTCTCTTGGAAATGCCGGCTGATTTGTCGAGAATGGTTCCGGGTTCAAAAAGCTCGATCAGCCCATAACTTTGAAGGATTTCACTCACTGTGCGGGCATCTTTTGAGGTGGCCACAGCCAGCTTGGACCTCTCAGCCAAGGCATACAGGGCTT
>QNCA01000450.1 GCA_003644325.1 Planctomycetota bacterium | reverse complement strand
TATCAAGAGCCTGGATGGCATTGACAACCAGGTTTGTCAGTATTTGTTCCAGATGGATGCGGTTGCCATTTACAAACAGCGGGGCTTTTTCCAAGTCCGTTTCCAGGGAGATTCCATGTGAATGCACTTGGCGGTTCAGCAGGGAGAGAGTGTTTTTTACCGCATCATTCAGATCGATCCTTTCCAGGATCACTTTGCCCGAGGATTCGGCGAAACTCCGCATTTGCCGGATGATCTCGTTGATTCTCTGAACATAGTCGGAGATTTTTTTCACCCTTTCACTGATAATCTCAGGCAGAACTCCCTTGTTTTCCTCTTCCCATAGAATGACGCTGTCGGCGGTGATTTTGATGGCACTGAGCGGCTGGTTGATTTCATGGGTGATGCCCGCAGCCATGACCCCTATAGAAGCCAGCCGGGAAGCTTTTTCAACCAACTGCAAAGCCTCCCCGCGGGTTTTTTCCGCTTCCAAACGGGCCTGAAAATGAAGGTCTTTTTCCCAGGCATTGGCTATCATATCGGTGATAGTCTCGTAAAGTTCAATTTCTTCAGTAGTCCAGACGTGTTCCTCATGGTAGCCAAAACACAAGAAACCTCTAACAAGGTTGTGGGTAACCAAGGGATTGATCAACACGGCCTTGATATTAAGCTTCTTGAAAAAATCTTTTTCCTCGATTTCCAGATCGGGTATGTTGGATAGGATGACTTTCTTGTTGGTTTTCAGTCGTTGGTAACTGACATGGAGATCGGAGCTGGAGATCAGTTCCGGAAATCCACCTCTTCGGGAATCGAAATCCAGAGACCAAAAGCTGGACCTAATGGCGGTTTCATAGTTTACATCGAACCTGTAAAATCCTGCCTTGTCTACTTTGGTTGTTTCGCAGATGGTTTTAAGCAGATCATCCATGATATCCTGGAAAAACGGGGCGGAATTGATACGCGAGGCTATGGTAGCCAGCAAGTGTTCGTGCTTGAGGCTTAACTCCAGCTTGGCGTGTTTTTCCAACAGGGCTTCCTCGGCCAGGTCGCGCTCTTTCTCCAGTTCCAACTTATGCAAGGCGAAGGCGATGTCCTGGGCCGCTTCCTGGAACAATTCCTGCTCCTCTTTATCTGTTACCAGATCAATCGGCATGGCGACTTTGATTATTCCGTAGAGGGTTCCGGAATATTCCAGGCGCTGAACCAGCATTCCCTTAGGAGAGTGTTCTTTCTGCAGGGGACAACCGGAACAGATGCTATAGTGTTCTTGGATACAAAGCATTTCCGGCTGCGCGAGAGCTTCCTGCAAACAAGCAGGCATTTTCATCTTTTCCAACAAATCAGCCAGCGTTAAAGAGGGCTTTTCCCTGCTGGCTTCAGCAAAAGAAAGCACTTCCCCCGCTCCATCAACCAGCAAGATCCAGGCTTCGTAGTAACCCCGTGTATCAACGAAGCTCTTGCAGATCTGCTCGATGAGCTTTTCCTGGTCTTTTTCTTTGGTAATGATCTGATTTACATTACGGATCGAGCGCAGAATGAGATTCAAGTGCATGATTTTATCCGAGTTTCTTTTCCGCTCGGTTATATCCAGAGCGGTGAAAATCACCCCGGCGGAAAGATCCTGAGGATCAACGGCTGCGGAATGGAGATGGACCTCTTTGATACTGCCGTTCTTGCAAACCCAGCGGGTGTCTATGCTTCCCATGCCGGAGTTCCGGATCTGGGCGTATTTGATTTCACCGACCCGCTGGTATTCTTCCTCGGTTTCGTAAAGAATCCTGGCGCTGGAGCCGAGGAGTTCCTCTTCTGGATAACCGGTGAGTTCGCACATCTGGGGGTTTACCCATAGGAAAGTGCGGTTTTGGAGCAAACCGATGCCAATGGGAGCCGCCTTGAGAATTCCCCGCAAGGTTTCCTCGCTCTTTTTCAGGGCTTGTTCGGCGCGCTTGCGCTCGGTGATATCCCGGGCAAAAGCGCAGTTGTATTCTTTGTCTTCAAACACTACGAAATTTGCATTGATTTCCACCGGAAAAGTACGCCCGTCTTTGGCCCGGTGGAGGCTCTCGATGGTGATAGATTTTCGTTTCTTAAGATCACGCCACTTCTGAGGCCAGACCCCGGGTGAAAGACGAGGATCAATATCATACACATTCATTTTCAGCAGTTCTTCCCGGGAGTAACCGAGAGATTTACAGGCTGCTTCATTTACATAAAGGAAACGGGCGTCGGCTCCTATCCAGAAAGCGGCATCGGATAAATGATCCACGGCAAACTGGGTCAGTTGAAGATCCTTCTCGATTCTCTTGCGTTCGGCGATCTCCTTTTCGAGCGTCTCAATTGCTGAATTAAGCCGGGCGGTACGTTCCTGGAGCTTCTCCTCAAATTCCTCATGCCAATTCTGGATTCTCTGGATCATGTGGTTGAACGTCTGTATCACCAATCCTGCTTCACCGGAAGCACTTATCGGTACCCGTGCCTGCAGATCACCGTCGGCCACCTTTTTGGCTGTTTTACCAAGAGCGCTGATCGGCTTGGTGATACTTCGGGCTATCAAGGTGGTAAGAACCACAATCAATACTATCCCCGTCACACCGATGAATGTGCGATAAGCCATATCCTGGTAAAGAGGAGCGAAAATTTCCGCCTT
>QNCA01000449.1 GCA_003644325.1 Planctomycetota bacterium | reverse complement strand
GGTCGGTATGCCCATGCGGTTGCCGTAGTCGCGCACTCCCGCGACGACGCCCTTCATTATCCGTTTCGGATGCAGGACGCCGGGCGGCAGCCGGTCACGGGGATAGTCCGGCGGCCCGAAGCAGAATACGTCGGTGTTTATTATCGGCTTCGCGCCGAGGCCCGTGCCCAGCGGGTCGCGTATGACCCCGCCTATGCCGGTGTTTGCGCCGCCGTACGGCTCGATGGCGGATGGGTGGTTGTGCGTTTCGACCTTGAAGCATATCGCGTTCTTCTCGTCGAACGCTATCACGCCGGCGTTGTCCTTGAATACCGATATGCACCACTCCTTGTTCATCTCCTCGGTGGACTTCTTGATGGTCTCCTTCAGCAGGTTGTCTATCATCTCGCCGTTGTATTCTATCTTTCCGGTGAAGGTCTTATGGCAGCAGTGCTCGGACCATGTCTGCGCGATGGTTGCCAGTTCGCAATCGGTGGGGTTGCGGCCGAGCGCCTTGAAGTAGTCGCGGATAGTCTGCATCTCGGCCAGGTTGAGCGACAGCATCCCCTTGCGGCTGATTCCCAGGAGCGTCTCGTCATCGGCGTCGAGGATGTCGACCGTGACAGGGTTGAACTCGTATTCCACCTCGGGCATGGCCTGGAAGGGCGGGTCTATGTCGAAGGTGACGTCCTCGATGACCTCGTTGGCGAGTATCTTCCGAGCGATGGTGTCAAGTTCTTCGTCGGTTACTTTGCCTTCGAGGACGTAGTTGCGAATGGTCTTGACGGACTGCGCCTCAAAGCCCAGGTCGCGTATGGCCTTGAGCGCGCTCTGTTCCACGGGGTCCATGACGCCCGGCTTGCGGCTGATTTGAATGGCGCGGCCCTTTGAGGACCTCTCATGAGGCCGTGCCTGCTGAGGCTCCTCGCTCATTCTTGTAACGGAGTATTCGTTTAGCACGGCGTCGGCGAGTATCTCTCGAGCGACGCGTTCCATCTCTTCTTCATTCAGTTCGGCGATGATGTCATATATGACCGCCGAAGAGACACTGTGGACGGATGCAATGCCGAAGTCGCGGATTTGCGACAGCACGGTTTGGCCCTCGACATCCGCATAGCCGCCCTTCGTCGTAATCTCGATTCTCCAAAGCATGACCATCTCCCGGGAATGGCGTTGTGAAGGGAAATCATTCGGAGGGTATTCTATCGCAACGGCGGCGCGATTCAACGAAAAAGGGGCGCCGGGCGGAAGGGAAGTATAACAGCAAAAGGGGCTTGGCCCCTTTTGCTGTTATATGGTAATAGGGATGTCAGGCGCTGTGGTATTTGCCACAACGCCTGCGAGGCCATCCGGCCGCAAGAGACTGACAAGAAAAGGGCGGGACCGCCGCCCCAAAGCGGCGGTCCCATCCGCATTGATCTTGACTATTCGTCGCCCGATGCGGAACCAGCGGTTTCGTTAAGCGCCGGGTCGGTGGTGTCCGGTGCGGAACCATCGGTAGTGAAGCGAATGACGCCGCTTTCGTCGATGAAGAAGCCGCGGTTGCCGGTTGTGCCGACTGCGTTGGGTACCGCTGTGGCGGACCAAGCGTTCGCAGTCGGGGTGCCGACTATCGCGATTGTATAGCCGCGGCTGACGCCGCTGCCGAGGGCCGAGTCGATGTACGGAGGCGTCGCTCCGGACAACTGGGCCAGCGTGCCGTAAAGATTCGTACCGCTGTTGTTGCGGTAGTTCTCCTGGGCGCTGGAAAGCGTCCTCAGGGCGCCGATAGCGGCGGCCTCGTTGGCAGCGATTCTCGAACGCAGCAGGTTGGGTATGGCGATTGCCGCGATAATGGCAATGATGGCCACGACGATCATTAGTTCGATAAGTGTGAAACCCTTGTTCCTGCGATTCATCTTGTTGCTCCTAAAATAATGAGTAAGGAAAGTTCGGACACACGAAAGAGCCATTGCCGAGATCGCATTCACAAGAGTCGTGCTTTTGTGGGCGCCACCTCCTTTCGAGACGCTTCTGTGTAAAGAGGAAACTGGAAATTTTATGAACCCGCCGTTGTGCTGCTATCCAGTTTAGCAAGGGGCGTGCCATAGTGAACGCCGAGAGGCATCGGCGACACAACGCCGTATATACACGTGCGTTAGGAGACGTGTCCTTTTTTGTCACGTGGCGAGGCCGGGAAAAATTGACAGGGTTTGTCAATGCGTTTTGACAACCGCTGACCTGTTTTGTCATCTGTCGGGGGCCGAAGGCCGATGATCACGCGCCACTGATACCGAGACTCTCGGGGCCAAAGGAAGGCTTTCAATGTGTAGGGGCGGGAGCCGTCGGCCGCAGCCGGTGGACACGGCCCGAGAAAAAAATGTAAAAAAATCGCGGGTTTCTCTTGACCGGCGCTTTATGTATTATAAAATATAAAGTGTAGCGTGTTCTGCTTTCACGCAGCCCTGTTTACAAATCCGACTAACGCATGCTGCCGAGGGGGGAAAGACATGCGTCCCATCGCCACTACCGCCATCGTCTTCATCTCAATTGTTTTGCTGACGCTCGCCGCAGGCTGCGGCCGGAAGAAGGAGGAGCAGCCCGCGCGCGATACTTCCTCTGTTACCACTACCGGCACCGCTGCCGAGACCGTCGGCGAAAGGGACCG
>QNCA01000448.1 GCA_003644325.1 Planctomycetota bacterium | reverse complement strand
GATATGGTGATCAAGGAAACCTTGGACCCCGGCCTGACAGTGCAGGATGCGGTTGACCACTATATGAAAGCCGTGGAGAAAGGTTTGCTCAAGATCTTTTCCAAGATGGGGATTTCCACTGTAAGGAGCTATCGCGGCGCCCAGATTTTCGAAGCTGTGGGCCTGGATCCGGAGTTTATTGAACGTTATTTTCCGGGCACTGTCTCCCGCATCGGGGGTGTGGGTCTGGATGTAATCGTAGAGGAAACCCTCAGAAGACATCGCAGGGCATTCCCTTCCAGGCCTGGTGGACCGCTCATCCTGCCTCGGGTGGGAGAGTATCATTTTCGCATCCAGGGCGAACATCACGCCTGGAATCCGGAGACTATTTTCACCCTGCAACAAGCCACTGCCAAGGGGGACTACCGGTTGTTCAAGAAATTTTCCGCCGCGGCGGATAACCACAACCGGAAACTTCAGAATTTACGGGGTCTGCTAAGGTTCAAGAAAGGCAAAAAGGTCCCCCTCGAGGAAGTAGAACCTGCTGAGTCAATCATGAAACGCTTTGTCTCCGGGGCCATGAGTTTCGGATCCATCAGTCGCGAAGCCCATGAAACAATCGCTATCGCCATGAACAGAATCGGCGCCATGAGCAACAGCGGAGAAGGCGGCGAGGATGAAGAGCGCTTCAGACCCTATCCCAACGGAGACAATCCCAACAGCGCTATCAAGCAGGTGGCCTCAGGCCGCTTCGGGGTCACCACCAGTTATCTGGTAAGCGCAAAAGATATGCAGATCAAGATCGCTCAAGGCTCCAAGCCCGGCGAGGGCGGACAGCTTCCCGGACACAAGGTGACTGAGGACATCGCCCGGGTGCGGCATTCCATACCCGGGGTTACGCTTATCTCACCTCCACCGCATCATGATATTTATTCCATTGAGGATCTGGCCCAGCTTATCTATGATCTCAAGAATGTAAATCCACAGGCCAGGGTCTCAGTGAAACTTGTTTCCGAGATCGGGGTGGGAACAATCGCCGCCGGAGTGGCCAAGGCCCGGGCGGATGTGGTCATTATCGCCGGGGATGCCGGAGGCACAGGGGCCTCCCCTTTGAGCTCTATCAAACATGCTGGGATTCCCTGGGAAATAGGGCTTGCCGAAACCCAGCAGGTGCTGGTGATGAACAACCTCCGCAGCCGAATCAGAGTCCAGTGCGATGGCCAGTTCAAGACAGGGAGGGATGTGGCGATCGCCGCTCTTCTCGGTGCGGAGGAATTCGGTTTCGCCACTGCCTGCCTGGTGGTACTGGGCTGTGTGATGATGCGTAAATGTCATCTCAACACCTGTCCCACCGGTGTGGCGACCCAGAATCCGGAGTTGCGCAAAAGATTCATGGGCAAGGCTGAATATCTTGTCAATTATTTCCGCTTCATAGCCGAGGAAGTGCGGGAAATAATGTCCGAACTGGGTTTCCGCCGCATGGAGGATATGATCGGTCGGGTTGATATGCTTGATCAACAGCGAATGCTCGATCACTGGAAAGCCAAGGGAATTGATTTGAGCGCCTTGCTCGCCATGCCTGAAATACCTGAGGGCGGCAGTCTGCATTGTGTATCCTCTCAGCCCAGCCTGGTGGAATGGGCTTTGGACCGCGAGCTGATTAAAGAGGCTAAACCCGCCCTGGAAAACAAGGAGAAAGTCACTATCAAACGGCATATCCGCAATGTGAACCGCTCGGTGGGCACCATGCTCAGCGGTGAGGTCGCCAGACGATACGGGTCGCGGGGGTTGCCGCCGGACACCATAAACATCGAGCTCACAGGCTCTGCTGGACAAAGTTTCGGCGCTTTTCTGGCTAATGGGATAACCTTGCACCTGGCTGGGGATGCAAATGATTATGTCGGCAAGGGATTGAGCGGCGGGCGGATCGTGATCCATCCCCCCAAAGGCTCTCCGTTCAGGCCGGAAGATAACATTATCGTGGGAAATGTGGTTCTTTACGGGGCTACAGCAGGGCAGGCTTATTTCAGTGGACGTGCCGGAGAGCGTTTCGCCATCCGCAACAGCGGTGCCTATGCAGTGGTCGAGGGAGTGGGGGACCATGGATGCGAGTACATGACAGGTGGAGTGGTGGTTGTTTTGGGGCCCACGGGCTTGAATTTCGCCGCGGGAATGAGCGGTGGTATAGCTTTTGTTTTCGATGAGCAACGCCAGTTCGACCAACGCTGTAATCTGGACATGGTGGATCTGGAATCGGTTACCGAGAGTGAGGATATTGCCCTGTTGCGCAGGTTGATCGAACAGCACATCCGTTTTACCGGCAGCCCGCTGGGCCAGAGAATCTTGGACAACTGGCACGACAAGATCCATCAGTTTGTGAAAGTGATGCCCATGGAATACCGCCGCGCTCTCGGGCGGATGCTCAAGGAGGATGCGGAAACAAAAAGGGTGGAGGTATGGAATGGGTAAAATCACTGGTTTCCTGGAATACAAGAGGGAGACTCCCAGACCCCGTCCGGTGGAAGAGAGAGTAAAGGATTACGAAGAAATATATCCTCTGATGCCGGAAAGAGCGCTCCAGACTCAAGCCGCCCGTTGTATGATTGCGGGGTTCCCTTTTGTCAGGGCTGGGGTTGCCCGGTGCAGAAT
>QNCA01000447.1 GCA_003644325.1 Planctomycetota bacterium | reverse complement strand
TTTTTGTTAACCTCGGTGACTGTCACCAATTACGGAGCCGTTCCGACCTTGTCGGAACGGATCGTAGATTGGTGACTGTCACCGTAAGGTGTTGTGAAGCAGCAGATTATAATCAAGCACTCACCATCATCCAGAAAAAGTCAGTCAACTTGAGTACATTATTTCTGCATTTGACGTTTCGCCGGAGAAACCAATGGGGAAGTATTATCCCGTGTGCCTGGACCTGTCAGGCAAGAAATGCCTGGTTGTGGGCGGCGGCAAGGTCGCCCTGCACAAGGCCCGGGACCTGCTGAGCGCGGGCGCGGACGTGACCGCCGCAGCGCCCCGATTCGACAGGGGATTTCAGCGGTTGAAAGATGTCAAACTACTCAGAAAGGCATACGGCCCGGCGGATTTGCGCGGCTGCGCCGTGGTGATAGCCGCGACAAGCGACCCGGAAGTGAACAAGCAGGTTTGTTTGGACGCTCGTCGCAGGAAAGTCCTTGTAAATGTGGTTGACATGCCCCGGATGTGCGACTTCATCGTGCCGGCCGTCCTCAGACGGGGCGATATGACCATAAGCGTTTCCACGGGAGGCGCCAGTCCCATGCTGGCCCGGAAAATCAAGGAGGACCTGGGAAAGCGCTATCCCGCATGTTACGCGCGGTACGTGCGGTTTTCCGGTGAGATGCGCCGACTGGCCCGGCAAAAACTGCCCGCGGGAAAGCGCGGGAAGTTGCTCAAAGACATTGTTTACGGCCGCGCCTGGTCATTGCTTAACTCCAAAGGCGTAAGGGCTGCCCGACAGTACGTGCTCAAAACCCTCCGGAAGCCGCCGAGAAAAATCAACAGGGACTGAATCGGACTTGAGCGACGGGGCAGACACATGAATTACCGCTCCTTATTTCAATGCGGTAGAGGGTAGATTCGTTGTCTGACCCTAAGCCAGTGTTTATGATGATTCTCAAGTTGACTGACTTTTGCTAACCTCGGTGACTGTCACCGTGCCGGGTGTTTCTTTATCCAATCAAAAAGCAATAAAAGCCGTCAGTGAACATAACCGAAAAGTCAATTGCCGGAAAAAACAACGCCATTTGTTTCATCCTTTACGGAGAATCGATTAGGGAGTTTGAGGCCGCCGCACCCTGACGCTTCGTCTCCAGGGTCTGGAATCCAGCGTCCAAAGTCCACTCAGGGGACCATCCCGAGGACGCGGCCGAGGCGGTGGAGGTCTTCGTTGTCCCAGCCATTCTCCATGAGCACTTCCTCGTAGTCGATGCTGCCGGGATTGCCGCCTTTGAGCCAGTCGTGTATCTGCCGGGGGTCCCGCGTGTCAACCATCACGCGCAACAGGCCGTCGTCCAGGGCCTTTTTCGTCGCGTGGAACGGTATCTTCAGCGTTATCTTGCCGACGCCTGCCGCGGCGTAGTTAAACGGCTGATTGAGGGGCTCAATTTTCGCGTACGAGGCGAGCGCCATCGACAGGATAAGGGCCAGGAGCGTCATGGCAAGGCCCGCTTTCGATCGCAGAAGGCGGAGGAGGCGAGCCGCGATGCCCGGTTTGCGCGGTGCACCCACCCCGGTTGCGCTTCGCGCCGCGGGAGCGCCTATCGCCCGCAGGCGCAAAGTCAGACCCTCTGTATCGCCGCGATAGGACTTCAGGATATTATTGAGTTCGTTCATTTTCCGCTTGGGGCAGATTTCCGCCAGGCGTGCAACGAGTTTCAGATTCCGGAATATCAGCGCGAGCATCTGTGCTAGAGAGTGCAGGACTTCCCGGCGGACTGTGTCCTCCGGTGCATCAGGCGTGGGCACAACGTTGATTATCCCCTCGAGTTCGACGTCGTCATCGTTGAAGACGACGAGAGGAATGAGGTTGCCGGCGGATGATGCCCCGTACAGATTGACGATGAGGTGTTCGTCGGGTTCGAATCCTTCGCAGCCGGTCCCACGCAGCGCCACCTGGCGAGAGCCGGTTATGCCCGCTCCGACGGAACAGACCACCTGCGCCTCGCATTGCATTGTCTTTTCAAGAAAGGAGTGCAGTCCCCGGAGAAACTCTCCACGGGAAAGGCGGTTGACGGTTCTGGAAAATGCGACCAGGCCCGCGTATGCGCGCGAGCCCTTGAAGTGCTCCAAGATGGCGTCGATATTCTCAAGATTACCGCAAAGTGCGCCTACAAACTCTCCCCACTCCTTCTCAGGAGCCGCATTGACGTTGATTCGCATAGCATTAACCCTTGTTTTAACAGTTTATGGACCGATTTCCGTAGCCAAGGCTCCGCATAAATTACTCAAGTTGACTGAGTTTTTGTTAACCTCGGTGACAGTCACCGTAAGGCCCGGCAAAATGGAAACTTATAGTCAAACATCCGGCATTGCCCGGAAAAAGTCAGTCAACTTGAGTAATTTAGTTCACATCTCTCGCTATATACTTACAGCAACACCTTTAGTTCCCATAATATATTCATTCTACCTGATCCTGAGCAAAAAGTCAAGTAAATACGAGATTTGAGGAGGGAAGGACCTCGGACATCGTACCCCCTTTGGTCTGCGCGCAATGAGCAGGGGGACGATGAAACTGGTGCGCGACCATCTGCGACTCTGTAACCGTAAATAATAACGGACACACGGCCGATATCTCCATTTTCA
>QNCA01000446.1 GCA_003644325.1 Planctomycetota bacterium | reverse complement strand
GCGCGAACCGGTTTGACCGCCTCGCTCCGGCCCCGTGCAAATGCGGCTACGAATGGCTGTGCGAGGGGAGCAGCGAGGGGGTCAGACGCTGAGGAGGAGCCCCGACAAGTCGGGGCGACGGGAAAGGGTCTGACTCCCCGAGCGCTGAGACGGGAGGGGTCTGCCCCCCCGAGCACGTCACCGTAAAAAGAAGAGGAGCCTTCAGAGTGAGCGAAGAAAAGAAGAAGATACTCGTGCTGAGCGCCGCCGTAGGCGCCGGCCACACCACCACCGCGCGCGCGCTGGTACAGGCCTGCGAGATGGAACACCCGGAGGCGGAGGCGGTCTGGATAGATTCGTTTGACCTGTGCCCCCGCATATACGGCAAATTCTACAAAAAACTCTACAACGTCCTCGCCGGGCGCTTCCCGCATTTCTACGGCTACTGCTACGACAAACTGGACCATGAAGAGAGATACGAAAAGCCTCGCGGCCTGGTAACGCTGATTGACACGCTGTTCTTCCGCAGATTCCTGAAGCGCGTTGCGGCCGAGAAGCCGGACATTATTGTCTGCACCCACTTCCAGCCCGGCGACGTCGTCTCCATCCTGAAGCGCAAGGAAAAAATAGACTGCCCCGTCGGCGTGATAGTCACCGACTACTACATGCACTCGTTCTGGGAGGTGAAGGACGCCGACTTCTACATAGTCTCGACGGAAGAAATGAAAGCCATCCTCGTGGAGAAGGGCTTTGCGCCGGAGACGATACACGTCATCGGGATACCGGTAAGACCGGAGTTCGTCGCGCCGACGGACAGGGCGGAAATACTGGAGAAGATAGGTTGCATGGAGGATGTCCCGATAGTCCTGACGGTGGCCAGCGGCTGGCGGAAACGCGGGCCCGAGGTGACCGTCGAGGCGCTGATGAATACCGGCATAGATATGCAGATACTCGCAGTCGCGGGGAAAAACAAGGAGAGCAAAGACAGGATCAGCGCCCTGAAGCCCCCTTCCGGCGTGGAACTGAAGATCTTCGGATTCGTGGACAACATCCACGAGATGATGAAGGTGGCCGACGTGTTGGTGGCGAAGCCGGGCGGCGTGACCACGGTGGAGGCGCTGGCCGTGGGCCTGCCGATGCTCGCCATAAACCCCGTGCCCGGCCAGGAGATGGGCAACTGCCACTATTTGCAGCGCATGGGCGCCGGGGCGCTGGTCAACAGGCTGGGCAGCCTGAAGTATCACCTGCGCGCTATCCTGGGCGACAAGGCCAGGGGAACGCAAATGCGCGAGTGCGCCCGCAGGGCGGGCAGACCCCGCGCGGCCTTCGAGATAATCGACCTCCTGCTGAAGATGCACCGCGAGGGGGTCAGACGCTGAGGAGGAGGCCCCCCGATACCTCGGGGGAACGGCGGGAAAGGGTCTTATTAATTGGTGACAGTCACCAATTTTACTTTGCTAATTCCTGTTATATGATGAACTTAAATTGGTGACTGTCACCAATTTAATCCACATCCCCCACCACAAAACGCAAGAACTCTCCCCGCAGAATCCCTCCTAACGCATATCTCGCCAGGTTTCCCTGACAGCGCAAGGCCGGCCGTAAGGGGCCTTTCTTTCAAACTGTTACCCAAAGAAACTATGGAAGCGGAGCCTCAAGGCAGCGAGTATAATGCGAGGCGGTGAGCCCGTAGAGGCGGGTTTCTGCTTGACACTGTGGGCCGCTGCGTGTCTATTGTCTATTAAGGTCGGTCAAGTGGAAAGAGGCCATCGAAACGGCAATGAGCCGAACGCGCTGACGGATGCGAATCTGTGGAGATGACCATGTCTGAAAAACCGCCGGACGGGCAAAGAGAGACCTTCGACCAAGGCGTGAAAGGTGATGAGTACGAACCGTACGTACCGGCGGCCCGGCGGGTCGCGGAGTTCAGCCTGAAGGCGGTCATCACCGGCGCTGTGCTGGGCGTGATATTCGGCATGGCAAACGCCTACTTGGGTCTCGCGGCGGGCGTGACGGTCAGCGCCTCGATACCGGTGGCCGTCATGTCGGTCGGCATATTTTCCGCCCTGCACAGGTTCGGCATGGGCAGGCGTGCCACCGTACTCGAGTCCAACATGAGCCAGACCATCGGCTCGGCGGGCGAGTCGCTCGCGGCGGGCGTCATTTTCACAATGCCCGCGCTCATCCTCTGGGGCCAAAAGCCGGATGAGATAACCATCTTCACCTTCGCGGCACTGGGCGGATTGCTGGGCGTACCGTGCATGATCCCGTTGAGACGCTTCTTGGTCAAGGAGGAGCACGGCAACCTGCCTTACCCCGAGGGCACCGCCTGCGCCGAGGTTATGGTCGGCTCGGACGCCGGAGGCGTGAGGGCCCGCAAGGTCTTCACCGGCCTGGGTGTCGGCGTGGTATATACTCAAGTTGACTGACTTTTTCCGGGCAATGCCGGATGTTTGACTATAAGTTTCCATTTTGCCGGGCCCTACGGTGACAGTCACTAATCTACGAATCTCGTTCGGCAGGCTCACAAGATTCCGCCCGTTCCGGGTCCTCGCCCTGAGGACCCGTCAGGGTCCGAACGGGTAATTAGTGACAGTCACCGAGGTTAGCAAAAGTCAGTCAACTTGAGTATATACCACGCCGACACCCAGG
>QNCA01000445.1 GCA_003644325.1 Planctomycetota bacterium | reverse complement strand
GGCCGTTGAATCGGGCAGGGACGCCGTCGAGACGCTCATCCGGGCGAGCCGCGCGGACGCGCCGTTCAAACTGGTCCTGCTCGACCACTGCATGCCCGGAATGAGCGGCGAACAGACGGCGCGCGAAATCAAGGCCGACCCCGAGATACGCGACGTCGAGATAGTCATCCTCACATCCGTGAAAAAGAGCGGCGATGTGTCGCTCTTCGAGTCAATCGGATGCGCCGCCTATCTGATTAAACCGGTGAAGCAGTTTCGCCTCCTCGAAACCATCCGGGCCGTTCTCGGCCTCGGGGCGAGCGATAAGGCAAAGAAGACGCCCATTATTACTCAGGAGACCATCATGTCGACCCTGCAAAGAAACGCCACCATACTACTGGCGGAAGACAACCCCGTGAACCAGAAACTCGTCGCCAAGATGCTCGAAAGAGGCGGCTATAAGTGCGTAATCGCAAACAACGGCAGGGAGGCCGTCGAAGCCGTGTCCGGGAACAATCGTTATGACCTGATCCTGATGGACATCCAGATGCCCGACATGGACGGTTACGACGCGACCCGGGCCATCCGCGAACTCGAGGGTGACGCACGCCATACTCCCATCATTGCAATGACCGCCTATGCGATGCACGGCGACAGGGAGAAGTGCCTCGAATCGGGCATGGATGACTACCTGTCCAAGCCGGTAAAGTGGAACGATCTTATCGCGGCCATCGAAAAGTGGCTTCCGCCAAAGATGGAAGCGGAAGAACCGGCGAACGCCGCGGCGGAAGAGACGGCAAACGAAGGCGTGACGCAGAATCCGCCGATTGACCTCGACCTCGCACTCGAGCACGTCGGCGGCGACATGGAGTTCTTCGGCGAACTTCTCGATACTTTCCTTGAGAGTACACCGGAGATTATCAGAGCGCTTAAAGAGGCGGAACAAGACGGCGATGCAGACGATGTCATGCGGAACGCACACAGTATCAAGGGCGCGGCATACGGCCTGAAAGCGAATCCGCTTGCATCTATCGCGGAAGAAATCGAGATGAAGGGCAGGAACGGCGATCTCTCATCCGTTTCCTCACTGCTGAAGAAACTGGAAGAGGAGATGGAGCGTATCGAAGATCAGACGGCCGAGATAAAACAGAACGCTCGCAACAAAGTGCGTCCTTCAAAGTAAAGGACAGAAAGGGGCCTATTCCCGAACCGCAAGGCGTCATTAAGGGAAAGTGACAGATGGAAAAGAGGAAACTCACCGTACTCGCCGTTGATGACTTCAAGGGCGCCCTGGAGAGCCTGCGGCTCTACCTGTCGAAGATTCCCCGCTGGGAGATTGAATTCCTGCCCTTCACGGAGCCGGAAGCGGGCATGGCGGAACTGGCCCGTCGAGACGTGGACGTGACGTTTCTCGATTATATGCTGGGCACAACCAGCGGGCTGGATGTGCTCAAAACGATTAGGGAATCAGGAGATGACCGCCCCATTATTATCCTGACCGGCGAGGGGAGCGAGTCTGTTGCGGCGGAAGTCATGCGCGAAGGCGCGAGCGACTACCTGTCCAAGGCCACGCTCTCGAGTAAAACCCTCGAACGCGCCGTTTCCGACGCTCTCGAAAAATACCGCCTTCAGCAGGAAATCAAGAGGCAGCGCAGGGAGATCGAGGCCGCCGGCCGCGAACTGGCGGAGAAGGTCAAACAACTGGAAAAATCCGAAAAGCGGCAGAAACAGATTTTCGAGAGTTCGGCTATGGGGATGATGCTGATTAACACGAGGCGCGAAGTAGTGGAAATCAACTCCGCCGCTCTATCCATATTAAAGCGGACCGGTGAAGAGGTAATCGGGCATATCTGCCACGAAGTCTTCTGTCCCGTGGAAAGAGGCAGCTGTCCGATATTCGATAAGGGTGAAACCGCTAATTCATCCGAAGAAATAATCATAAATTCCCTGGGCGAAGAGGTTCCCGTCTTCAAGAGCGTGACTCAAATAGAGGCCGAGGATGAAACCCTGTTGCTCGAAACCTTCGTGGACATTACAGAGCGCAAGAACCTGGAGAGCCAACTCATTCATTCCGAGAAGATGGCGAGCATAGGCCAGTTGGCCGCCGGGGTGGCGCACGAGATAAACAATCCTACGGGTTTTGTCGCCAGCAACCTCAATACGCTGGGCGAGTACACCGCTGACGTATCAGCCGTGCTGAAAGAATGCGGGCGCCTGCTTTCACTGTGCGGGGGACTTGACGGAAGTGCGGGCGAAATAGCGGAAAAGGCGAGCAAATTGTGGCAAGAATGCGATGTTGATTACATCCTCGGAGATTTGGGCAACCTCGTAAAAGAATCGATTGAGGGAACCGATCGTATTAAAAAAATAGTCGCTGACCTGAAGGATTTCTCGCGCACCGACAAACACGAAGTTGAAGAAATAGACATCAATGAGGCCATAGACAAGACCCTCAACGTGGCATGGAACGAAATCAAGTACAAGGCCGAGGTCGTAAAAGAATACGGAGACCTGCCGTGCATCACGTGCCTTGCCGGGCAGATAGACCAGGCCATCCTGAACATTCTCGTAAACGCCGCCCAGGCCATGAAAGAAAAAGGCACGATTACAATCAAGACTTACGAAAAGGACGAAAACGTCTGCGTGGAAATCAGCG
>QNCA01000444.1 GCA_003644325.1 Planctomycetota bacterium | reverse complement strand
GGGAACGGCGAACAACACGGTCCCCTTTTCTTCCTCATAGCCGGGCAATTTGCAGTAAGCCGGGTGCTGCTGATTGCTGGTTTGGGATTGGACGTTCTGCCAGACATAGGTTCCGAGCTCCATCGAGGTGATAACACCATCCCCGGTCAGATCGGCCTCTCCCGTCTCCAGCCCCCGGATGAGAAACCCGGTGAACACGCTGTGGTTCTTATACCCCCCGTCGGCAACCTGCTCGTCCTTGCCGCCGGCGGTGATCACCTCGATGGCGGGTTCTTCCGCCAGTTGGAGATACCGTGCGGTAACCTGATCCTGCTGAACCGTCTCCAACCTCGCGCCTCGTTTCGCGGTCAGAAGACCTGAATAACAGGCATCTACAATAAGAAGGACGTGTTTCGCCTGGAAGAAACCGAGCTGGCGCGAGAGATCCTCCATACTGATCCACGTGTCGATTTGCTCCAACGTGGGTCGTTCCTGGACGGGCACGAACGCGCCATCCACCGGCACCAGGAATCCTTGGTCGCCCTTGCGGGAAGAAATCGTGTGCCCGTGCCCGGCATAGAAGATCACCACCCGGTCGGATTCGCCCGCCTTGCTGACCTCTACGAATTTCTTAAAAATGTTCTCTTTTGTGGCTTCTTTGTTGTAACATTCAATGATGTGATCGTCGGGGAATTTGTATACCGTTTTCAACAGATCCCGCATGCCTCTCGCGTCGCGTCCGGCGTTCGTAAGCGGGTTCCAGTTTGTATACTCGTCGATTCCGACGATCAGAGCCCAGCTGCTCTCATAGAAAGTCGCGTCGCTGAGCAGTTCCTGAACAAAGAGGCTCATGGTCAACGGCGCGATATTGCCGAACAGATCCGTTGCCTCGACGGAAACCAGGTTCTCACCGGTATCCAGGTTGAAACTGTGTTCGAAGTACTTTGCCCCTTCCGTGCCGGTCAGGCCGTATTCATCCAGTTGGGAGGGTGCGGGATCCTGCATGAACGCCGTTTGGTGATTCACCCTCACCTCTTTGACCCCGGTATCGTCGGTCGCGATACCGCGGACCCGCCCTTTCTGTTGGACGCTTAGCTGGATCTTGATCGTCTGGCCTCCTCCGGAACGTGCAGCGATTACCTCGTCCTCCGGAACGGTCGGGTCAATGAAATGAATCTCGGGCGGGACCTTTTCGGGTTCCTTGGCGGGCACGGTCACCGGAAACTCCTGAACGAACACGGAGTTCTCACCGGTGAACAGCTCAATCCGGACCGTTGTGATTCCCGGGACCATAACCGACCCGGAGAAGTTGTACATCATCTGATTCCCGAACTTCATCCCCGGTGGCATGTTCACTTCAAAACCGTTCACCTCGATCTTGTCGATCTCCTTTGTCGTAGCTACTCCGCCCTGGATATCCAGTTTAACGCTTTGGATCGCGAACGGCGCTTCCTTTGTAGCAGTCATGAGACCGGCGGGACTTTGGATTTGGATTTGCGCCGCTGGTGCGGCCTCAGCCTGGGCGATAAGAACCGGCTGGTTGGTCACAGTTTCCTTCTCGGCCTTTTCCCATATCAGCCCCTCCACCGGCTGCTCTTTCTTTGAACTCGTACCGTTCCCGCGCCACTCGACGAAGTGGGTTCCGTTGATCGAAGAAACCGCCGGCATTCTAAGGAAGGGGAGGGAGTTACCGTTTCGCAGCCCGTCAATGGCCGCTGCTAAGAGCCCCCTCGTCGGTTGTGTACGGGTCCGCTGCGTATAACGGCGCGCCTTCTGGAATGTCCTGAACAACGATGTCTTTGTATCTTGCCGGGTGATTCCAGGCGCGCCGTCCGGGATGAGAACACTGACCTCCCCATCCCTCGCACCGAACCAAACGCGCTCAAAATCGTCGATGCCGATCTTGACAATCCGGTTGCTCGCAAGCCCGCCGTTACTGCTGTCCTCCGTTATACGAGCCCAGTTCTCTCCGTCGAACAGGCTGACTCCTTTATCGAGCCCGCCCCAGGCGCACCAGATGGTTCCGTCCTTATCGACCACCACGGAGGACATCAGCCGCTTCCGCAAATCGCCGCGATTGAGGAACCGTTCCCATTTCTCACCATCGTATACGGCAAATCCACCCTTGGTTGAGCAATAGATCCTGTTCTCGTGGTCTTGGACGATCCCGTAAACATAGTCCACGCTTTCCCGCTCCCATCGCCACCATTGGTCACGAAAGTAGACGTTGACCCCTTTCCAGAATCCGCACCACATCCGACCCAGATGGTCTGTATAAAGTTCGACCGGATCGTTGCGGGAAAGACCGTCCGACGTTGTGAACGTCGTCCAGTTTCCCTTGTCGTATACGCTGAGACCTTCGGTTGTCCCGACCCAAACACGGCCCATCGTGTCGACCGAGACACAGAGCGTGTCGTTCCCGGCGAGACCGTCCTCTTTGGTGAACGTCTGCCACCCTACACCATCGAATACGGAGATCCCCGCACCGCCGCCGACGGCGATCTTGTGCCAACACGCGAACCAGACCCGCCCATGCGCGTCCATCGCAATGTCTTTCACAATTTTCCCGGCGAGCGCCAGCGACTCGCCCCGCTGGTTGATCTCCTCTTGGAAATGGAGAAACAGGTTCGTTTCCGTATCGAATCGAATTGCACCGTT
>QNCA01000443.1 GCA_003644325.1 Planctomycetota bacterium | reverse complement strand
GTTTCGACGACAAATTTCAACAGGTACTTGCCCAGCGCAATGGTGTCGCCGTTCTTCAGTTGCGCCGTGTTCTTCACTCGCAGGCCGTTGACGAAGGTGCCGTTGCGGCTGTTGAGGTCCTGCACGACGACCCCTTCGGGCCCGACCATTACGGAAAGGTGGTTGCGCGAGACCTGCGGGTGGTCGATGACGATGTCACAGTTCTCGTCTCGCCCGCACACGTTTACGCCTTCCTTCAGCAGGTACTCTACCGTCTGGTCGCCGTGAGTTGCTACGAATTTTATCATTGCGCGTCCTCTCTGGGGGCCCTTTGTCATCCGGGTGGTTGTAGTTTTACCACGGATTTTGGGATTAAAGTGACTGTCATTAATTACGGAATCTCGTGAGCCTGCCGAACGAGATTCGTAGATTACTCAAGTTGACTGACTTTTTCTGGATGATAGTGGGTGCTTGATTATAATCTGCTGTTTCACAATACTTTACGGTGACAGTCACCAATCTACGATCCGTTCCGACAAAGGCGGAACGGCTCCGTAATTGGTGACAGTTACCGAGGTCAACAAAAAGTCAGTCAACTTGAGTAGATTAATGACTGTCACCTTAGTCAGTCACCGATGTCAGCAGGAACCCGCTTAGCGGCCCCAGGGGCCGGTCCTGCGCCTGCGTCTTCCGGCGGCGGCCTTTACCCCATCCAGGCGCAGTTGTGCCCACTGGTGCCGGACATCTCTCTTATCGGGCACGAGTCGCATCATCGCTTCAAGGACCGACTGCTGCGCGGCCAGGTCGCCCCGCTTGCCGGCCTGACTATACCGCAGGCACAGGCCCTTCCATTGCGTCTCGATTTGCTTTTTGGCCTTTACCTCCAGATCTTCAAGTTCGACATCCATGTCCAGTCCGGCGCGCTCCGCGTAGGCCCTGGCAACGTTGAGCATTTCCCGCGCTTCAAACGGCCGCTCGCGCAGGTATATCCTGGCGCTCCGCGCCCATTCGCGCGCCTTCGCGGCCTTGACCTCTTCGCTCACGCCGCTGGACTCCGCTCGCACGTATTCTTCCGCGTACCTCTTTTCGGGCCTCCGGCCCTTCTCGGCAATCACGGTGACGTAATACTCTCTTTGCGGTGTCTCAATTTTGATGCGCGCGGCACCCTCGCCCGTGGCCCTGACCTGTATGAAATGAAATCGCGGGTCGATGCCGCGCAACTCCCTGAGGTCTCTGCGGTCCTGTTCCGTGATCTCCACTATCCCCTCGCCGACCACGTACATGTGGACGCCTCGCCCGTAGTACGGCGCCGGCACGGGAATCAGTTGCGCGTAGCCCGTTTCCAGTTCAACCGCCCCGTAATTTCGGACATCGCCGCTCTGCGCGCTGATGTAAAGCAAAAGCAGCATGGTCAACACGACGCCGCAGCCTATCGCGATGTTCAGCAGCCATGAGACCCTTTTGCGCCGGGCCTGGTCGAGATCGCCGATCTCGGCGATTTTCTCCTGAATCCACTCCGGCCCGGCGTAGGTCCGGGCATCCGCTACGGCGACACCGCCCGCTCCCGCGTCAGCGCCCGCCTCCGTCACGGCCGGCACACCGCCCTGCGGCGAGCGCCCGCCCGTCAGGCGAAACAGTATCTGATGCCCTCCTATCCGTATGATGTCGCCGTCTCGAAGTGTATGATGCGTTATCCTGTGTTCGCCGACGTACGTGCCGTTGACGCTGCCCTGGTCGCGGATGATAAACTCGTTCTCGACGCGTATCACCTGCGCGTGATTCTTGGAGACGTTCCGGTCGTCAATGCACAGACCGCATTCCCGCTCCCTGCCTATGGTGAGCACGTCGCCGTCGATGGGAACCTCGACCTGTCGGCCGGTCGGGTCGGTATATCTTAACGTCGCTTTCATCGCACCCCTAATGCAGCGTACCCGGGCCTGTCACGATTTGCGCAAACTCCCGGCCGCCTCCGGTCCCTCTCGTCACCCGGAGGTGTCCACGCAAAACCTCTTACGTGTCGACGAGTTCGAGCCGGTCGCCGGGTTTGACCCGCTCCAGCGCGGGCGACCCCGCCCGGCATTCTATAACGCCATGCGCATCCCTTTCAACCGCGATGCGCCACGGCTTTACCTCTCTCCTGACCGACACCACCGTATTATCATCATCGACGAAAATCAGGCCGATACTGAATTTCATAAAGAACGTATGAACGCATCGGCAACGGGGGATTACCAGTCCTTCGCCGTCTCCCATGCCGCGGCGGCCCAGCAGTCCGCGCGTCTTGCGCCAGACCGTGCCAGCCGTTTTCACGTCGGCCAATACCTCCCCGCCGCCGGTTTTATTCACCAGGCGCATATTCAATCGCCCGCCAGCAGCATTTCGATTACCTTTATCAGCAGCGGCGCCGCCACCATCAGGAACGTCACCGGGAATATGAAGGCGACAAGCGGAAAGAGCATCTTGGTCGGCGTCTCCCCGGCACGTTTCTCGGCGTTCTGGAACCTGCGCATCCTTACGTCCTCCGCCTGTATCCTGAGCACCCCGCCCAGGCCCGTGCCCAACTGGTCGGCCTGTATCAGGGCGCTGACCACGGAGTTCACCTCGGACATGTTCAACCGCCCGGCCGTGTCGCGCAGGGCGTCGCTGCGCTGCTTGCCCAT
>QNCA01000442.1 GCA_003644325.1 Planctomycetota bacterium | reverse complement strand
ATGATCCACCGGGCGTTCGGTCCTTTCACCGGCAAGCCCTTCACGCGCGGCGACTGGTAGTGACGCACCCCGCCACGAAGGGGAAAGTGGAATTTATCGCGCCTTTGCCCGAAGACATGGAGCGACTCATAGACTCGCTTCGCTGGGGAGTTTAGCGGGGGGCTTTGGTCTTCTGCGAGGTGGCCGTTCCACCCGCCCTTGGTTGCGAGAAGTCCGGCCTAAACTTCTGCGCCTTTATTGCCGATTCTGTAAAGTCCATTGTTCCATATCCAATACCGCGCATCACGAACCCGTCAATCACCCGCCGCCAACCAGTGAGGGGAAAGTAAGACTCTGCTGAAAAGGACTGCCGGAGGGATATCCGGCTGCGGCAAAAAGAATAAGGACGGGACCGGGGGCTCGAACTGCCGGAGAGAAAAAATGAGCGAAAGAGTGACCACCATATTGCTGGTGGATGACAATCCGCAACTGCGCCGCCCGCTCAAGATATATCTGCAAAAGCGGGGTTACCGTGTCATCGAAGCCGGCGACGGACTGGAGGCCGTGGCTGCCGCCGTGGAACATCGGCCGGATGCCATCTTGCTCGACGTCATGATGCCGGTCGTTGACGGCTTTGAGGCGCTCAAGCGTCTCAAGAAGAACAACGCCACCCGCGATATACCCGTCATGATGCTGACCGCGGTGAACGATAAGGAAAGAATAGTGGGAGGGCTTACGAACGGCGCGGCTGATTACGTCATAAAGGGGGCCGCCGGTGTCGCCGATATCAGCCGGAGAATGGAGCGCCTGATTGAGAAGAGCAGGAACAGGTCAGATATCACTCAGGCGCATTCCGGCGAAGACGCGGAACAGAGGGTCGTTTCCGATTTCAAACTACGGCAGGCAATTGAGGAACTTGCCGGCCCCGGCGCCATGCCGGCCCGCATTGCCGAGGCGTTGCCGCTCGTCGGGAATACCGATTCGACGCTGCAGGACTGGGCGGACTTTCTTGGGAAGAACAAGAGCCTTGCGGAAACCATGGCCACGCTTGCTGCCGTGAATTCGCCGCAAGGCGCCCGCAAAGACAGACCACCCGACGAGTTCCTCGTCGCATTCGGGACCCACCGCCTGCGCTATCTGGCCCTGGCGGCTGCCATACTATCGTCGTTTGCAGAGTTCCCCGGCCGGGGCATACATCTTCATCTTCTGAGGACCGGGGTTCTGGCCGGCAGCATTGCCCTGGAGGTACTTGACGGCGGGTCCGATGAAGCGCTGGCGGCGGGGCTGCTGCACGATTTCGGCAAGATGCTGTTCCGAAATCGCTTCCCCAGCCAGTACAGCACCGTTGTCAAACGTGCCGGGGAGGAAAAGAAGCCGGTAGCCTGTCTTGAAAAGGGCATGCTTGGTATGAACCACGCCGACTTCGCGGGCGAAATCTTAAGGGCATGGGGCTTTCCGGGGGAACTGGTGGATGCGGTCAGGCTGCATCATTCCGCATGGCGCGACATCACGGAACACGCCTCTTTCAACCCGTTTCTTGCGGCCGTTGTACAACTGGCCGATGCACTCGATCGAACGTGGAACCTTGTGACTGACGAGGATGACCTCATACTGCCTCACGCCGAAGAGACCGCCCGCGCGCTGGGTATCAAGGAGCAATCCCTCCGTGCCCTCCTGGACAGGGCGGCCGCGCGTATGCAGAGAGCGGAGTCGCTCATGCCCGACGATGCTGCCGCGCAGCCCGATTTGCCCGAATGGGTGAACGGTCTGGCATGGAAGAAGATCCTTCTCGTACAGGGCAAGGAAGACGAGATGCTCCTGCTGGGAACCTTCCTTAACAGGTGCGAGGCGGTTGTTGAACGTGCTCTCTACAAGGAAGCGCCTGAGAAGATCGAAGGGTGCGAAGGGGTATTTCTCTCCATCTCGGGCAAGGCCGAGGCGGAACAGGCGGCAGGCATCGCCGAGAAAATCGCCGCATCCGAAAACCCGCTCCCCGTGTGCGCGTTTCTCAACGGGCCGATTGACCCGGGCGAAAGGTTCAACACAATGACAGTGATGCGCCCGCCTCTATCGCTGACTGAAATCGCGTCCCTTATTCGGGAAACGGCAATTTCGCTTCCGGTCGGCGAAGAGAATAATGGCTGACAAGTTCCGTGCGGCCTGTTCCCCCACATGTTATGTCAAGGCGGCGTATTGGCCGTTTTCACGTTCCTCTCTCGCCCGGCAATGCCGTTCCCGCCCGGAATCAGCGGCAATCGCTCAACTATTCAGCTATGTTTGCCGGTTCTTCCATCGTTTCAGATTCAGCGTCGGTGGTTTCAGGGAAAAGATAGGAGATCAATCCCTTCAGGGAATAGGGGCATGTGAAGGTTCGCGTTCCGGCGATATGTTCCTGCTTCAGCCGCTCGGCGATGGACTTGCCTGTGGCGATTACGGCCAGAGGTGTCGTGGAACCGTCAGGCCTGATGGATTCGATGGCTTCACGTGCCCTGTTCTGGTCGGCCAGGCTGCGTATCATTATGATGATGCACGCCTGAAAGGCAAGGTTGTCATAGCGTGCTTGAGGCGGTGCGACCGTAACTTCGACACCGGCTTCCTTAAAGAACAGAGACAGCGGGTCAACAACGGGAGGGGCGCCGTCTATGACGACTACGGTTTGATTTT
>QNCA01000441.1 GCA_003644325.1 Planctomycetota bacterium | reverse complement strand
TCGAGGCCTTTATCCGCTCGAACCTGAAATGAGAGACTTGCCAACCATAGGGCACGGAGAACACAGAGCAGACATAATTTTATACAATACTCAAGTTGACTGACTTTTGCTGGATGATGGTGGGTGCTTGATTATAATCTGCTGTTTCAGAACGCCTTACGGTGACAGTCACCAATCTACAATCCGTTCCGACAAAGTCGGAACGGCTCCGTAATTGGTGACAGTCACCGAGGTTAACAAAAACTCAGTCAACTTAAGTACAATAGAAATTTCTTCTCTGTGTCCTCTGCGAACTCTGTGGTCAAAGCATGTCGATGGGGTCGACGTCAACGGTGACTTTTGCCGACGAACTGGACTTGAGGCGGTCGCGCATGTCGGCCAGCAGGCGGCGGATGCCGGCGGAGGTCGGCGTCATCACCAGCACGTGCCAACGGGCCTTGCCCTCGATGTAGGCGATGGGCGCGGGCGCGGGGCCGACTATACGCATCCGTATCTTCGACTTCAATGCCTTCAGCGCGTTTCCTATCTCGGCTATCTTCTTGCGCACGCCGGAGTCCCTTTCGCCCTCCACGAGAAACCTGGCCAGGCGGCTGTACGGCGGGTAGCCCAGGCCGTGGCGGAAGTCCAACTCCTTCCGTGCGAAGGTCGCGTAGTCGTGCTTCGCGGCCAGGCGCACGCTGAAGTGGTCCTTGCGGAACGTCTGTATCACCACCCTTCCGCCCAACTCGCCCCGCCCCGTCCTGCCCGATACCTGCGCGAGCAACTGGAACGTGCGCTCCGCCGAGCGGAAGTCCGGAATGTAGAGGGCGGTATCGCCCAGTACCACCCCCACCAGCGTTATGCCGGGGAAGTGCAGGCCCTTGGCTATCATCTGCGTGCCGAGCAGAATGTCCACCTCGCCGGATGCGACCTGCTTGAAGGCCTGTTCGTGACCGGTGCGCGTGGTCATCGTGTCGCTGTCCATCCTGAGCAGGCGCGCGTCCGGGAACTCGCGCGCGATTACGTCCTCTATCTTTTCCGTGCCGATGCCGAAGTAGCGCACCTTCTCGTAGCCGCAGTCGGGGCATTTTTCGGGCACGGGATACTTCGCATTGCAGTAGTGGCAGACCAGTTGGTCGCGTTTCTTGTGGTAGGTCAGCGTCACGTCGCACCGGCGGCAGCGCATGACCAGGCCGCAGCGCGGGCAGTCGATGTACGTGGCGAAACCCCGCCGGTTGAGAAAGAGCATTACCTGTTCCTTTTTCGACAGCGCATCCTTCACAAGGTCCCGCAGGTGGCGCGATATCAGCGGGAAGCGCTTCGTCTCGCGGCCTTCCTCGCGCATGTCGATGAGTTCCACCCGCGGCAGCGGCAGTTTCTCCACGCGCTTGGTCAACTCCAGGAGTTTGTATTTTCGGACAACGGCGTTGTGGTAACTTTCCAGCGAGGGCGTGGCCGAGCCGAGGATGACGTATGCGCCCTCCATGCTCGCGCGCACTATGGCGACGTCGCGGGCGTGGTAGCGGGGCGTGTTCTGCTGCTTGAAGGACGGCTCGTGCTCTTCGTCGATTACAATGAGACCGAGGCTCCGTACGGGCGCGAAGACGGCCGAGCGCGGGCCGATGACCACCTGCGCGCGGCCCCCGCGTATATCCTGCCACTGCGCGTGGCGCTGGGCGTCGCTCAACATGCTGTGCAGCACCGCCACGCGGTCGAACCTCTGGCGAAAGCGCAGCACGGTCTGCGGCGTGAGCGCTATCTCCGGCACCAGCACTATGGCCTGCTTGCCGCCGGCGACCACGCGGTCGATGGCCTGCAGATAAATCTCCGTCTTGCCGCTGCCGGTGACGCCGTGAAGCAGCGCCACGCCGAATTTCTCCCCATCCAATTCCTCCGTGATGACATTCATGGCGTGTTGCTGCTCTTCGGTCAGTTTCAGCGGGCGAGTCCGCTCGACGGCCGTTTGCTGGTACGGGTCCGAAGTGATGCGCCGTTTCTCAAGTTTCAGTATGCCCTTTTTCGCCAGGGCCTTTATAGGCTCGGTAGATGACAGGCCGGCCTTTTGGGCGAGGCGCCGTGAGGCGACTTCGCGGTCCGCTTCGACGAGCGCCCTGAGCGCCGCAGCCTGCTTCGCGCTGCGTTTCTCGATGTTTTTGATAATCTCCGGCACGTCGGCGGGACTGACCGCCGGCGCGGCGAATTCCACCAAGCGCCCCAGGTTGCCGCGCTTGACGCCCCCGGGTATGGCGCAGTCGAGCGCCTCGCCCCACGAGCAGAAATAGTAATCGGCTATCCACCGCGTCAATTGCAGCATGGATTCATCGGCCAGGGGTTCCCTGTCGAGCACGCTTATTACATCGCGCAGTTTCTTCCTCCGCGCAACATTCGATACTCCCACGCAATAGCCCGCCGTGACGGTCTTTCCGAACGGCACGCGCAGCCGCACCCCCGGCCTGACCTGCTCCACGACGCGCGCCGGGATACGGTATGAGAAGACCTTGTCCACCGGCCTGTTGACCACCACTTCCGCGAAGCGCGCCTTGCCGGCGAGGAAGTCGGATAGTAGCATCGACGTGTCTTGTTCGGCCACGCTGCTCCTTTAGAACGTCAACCGAAGTGAATGGGCGCACACGGGAGATGCCCGGGAGGCAGCCACGCTGCTCCTTT
>QNCA01000440.1 GCA_003644325.1 Planctomycetota bacterium | reverse complement strand
GGTGACAGTCACCGAGGTTAACAAAAAGTCAGTCAACTTGAGCAGATTAGCGATTGTCACCGTAAAAAGTGACGGTCACCGCATTACAATGAAGAGGCCGTGAAAGAGAGCCTGTCCCCCCGAATCCTGTGCATCCACGCAAGCGAGCGCGCCCGCGGCAATTCCCGGGCGCTGTATGACGAGGCGATTAAGGGCGCCGAGTCCGCAGGTGCGCGGATTGAGCGGCTTGCAGTGAGAGACCTTGAATTTGAGCCGTGCATCTCCTGCAACGGATGCGATGCCACAGGCGAATGTGTAATCCATGACGACATGCACCGCGTTTACGCCCTGCTCAGGGAATGCGACAGGTTCCTCATCGCCTCGCCGATATATTTCTGGAGCCTACCGGGACGTTTCAAGTGCCTCATCGACCGCTGCCAGGCGTTCTGGGTCAAGAAGTTCGTTCTCGGGGAAAAGGTGGCGGCCAACGCGAGCGGCATGGAGCGCCGCGCGGCGTTCATCTCCGTGTGCGGGTTTTCAGATGGGGACAAGATGTTTCCCTCGGCGGAGAAGATAATCAGGGCGTTCCTGAGCTGCATCGACGTGAAACTGACCGACACGCTTTATGTCCCCGGTGCGGATAGGGTGGGGGCCGTTCTCGAAAAACCCGAACTCCTGAAGGCGGCCTTTCAAACAGGCCGCTCCCTGGCCGCGCCGACACCCTGACACTAGCGACGGTGACCGTCACCATTACCCATTCGGACCCTGACGGGTCCTCAGGGCGAGGACCCGGAACGGGCGGAGCGGCCCCGACGCAGTCGGGGGCCAGATAGTAGATGGTGACTGTCACCTCGCGCCTGCATTTCTGAAGTACACCCAGCCATGCCCCGCGCCGATATTTCTCTGGACTTCGAGCCGAGGGCGCATATAATATGAAATCGGATTGCAGATCGATTCCACGGCCTTGACGGCGCTATACGCCCGCCGATTCGCGCCGGGCGGCCCAACTCTAGGATGCGGCTTGGTCGGGTGACGGATATCGAAACCATGGAATCTGAAAGGGGGCGTAAGATGACCGGCAGCGATATTCTCAAGGAAGCGCTGCGTACGGCGATTCAGCGCGAGGCCGACTCCACCGCCCTTTACACCCACATCGCACAAAACGTCAAGAACCCGAAGGCTCGAGCGAAGTTTGAACGTCCGGCGGAAATGGAGCAGGGGCATCGTGACATCGTAGAAGATGCGCACATTATTGAAGATTGACTGGTTAAAGAACCGCGAAAGGTGACCGTCACCGTGCCGGGTGTTTCTTTATCCAATCAAAAAGCAATAGGCGCATCGGGCCGGTGGATTTCTAGCCGAAGCCCATGGATCTGCCGGATTTTTCCAGTGAAGAAATGATGCGCGCCAACGCCGAGAGCGCACTCGAAACGGCGATCAGGAGGGAAAAAGAAACGCGGGAGTTTTACCGCAAACCCGCTGAACAACTGGGAGAAAGCGAAGGGAGCGAACTCTGTAACAAGATGGAGCAGGAAGAACAGTCGCGCCAGAAAATGCTTGAAGATGAACCGCTGGCGCTGAGCAATCAATTCTACTGGTACCCGATGCTGGGGCCGTCCTGGAAGGACAAGGAAAACATCTGACTCCAGGCATGGAACCGTCTGCCTTGCGGCACGGGGTTCAGGGAATGTTGCGGCCGACGAAGGCCGATGCCGCCTACGGGGCCGGCGCTACGGGAATCGATCCCGCCGAGAGAAAAATCCGCTTCATGCGGACGACCGCCGCAAACCAGACGTGTCGCCCCCCGCCGCGGGGCTGGGGCGCGCGCATAACGACGACGGAGAAACACGATGGAAAAGCCCCGAACAGAGGATATCCAATCCGCCGTGGAACTTGCTTTGCAGTTTGAAAAGGACGGCTACGAGTTTTATAACGACGTGAGCAAAAGGAGCAAGAGCAAACTCGGTCACGAGATGTTCGAATTCTTTGCGAAGGACGAACTCAAGCACATAAAGCGCATCAAGGACTTCATCAAGGGCCGCTACAAAATAAAACCGCGCAAGGCGGACGAGGATCCAATCAAAAGATTCTACACCATTTTTAGGGATGCGGGGGAAGAGGTCAAAAAAACGCTGACGGGAGCGGACGACATCACCGCTCTCAAGACGGCCATGAACATCGAGGTTGACGGTTGCAATTTCTATGGGAATGCCGAAAAGAGCGCCGACACGCCGGAGGAAAAAGACCTCTTTAATTTCCTCAAGAACGAGGAAAGTCAGCACAGCAAAATATTGAAAAATATACACGATTATCTGAATAACATGGCGGACTGGTTCCTCACCGAAAAGAGGCCAACGCCCAACGACGGTTGAGCCGCACGGCTCCCGGCGCAGGCGCTCCAGAGGAGCGACCGGTCCGCTTGCGTGCCCGAACCCGTACGGGCCAATGTTGCGGCAAAAACGGGCAACCTGAAGATTACTTACCCGCGAATTCGGCACCCACCCTGTATGCTCCCGGGCCCCTGCCCCCCGGCACGCGCAAAATATGTCCTGCTCATTACTCAAGTTGACTGACTTTTTCCGGATGATGGTGGGTGCTTGATTATAATCTGCTGCTTCACAACACCTTACGGTGACAGTCACCAATCTACGATCCGTTCCGACAAGGTC
>QNCA01000439.1 GCA_003644325.1 Planctomycetota bacterium | reverse complement strand
CAGCTCCGCGCCCCGGGCAGAGCTGATGATGGGCACCAGGTTGACCGATCGATCCTGGACGATCTTGGGGAGCCTCATCGGCAGTCCGGCTCCGAAGACAATCATCTGGATCCCTTCTTGGACAGCGGTCCGGAGAAGGTCTTCGACATTGCTGAGCACGCCCATAAAATTGACAGCAAGGCCCCCCTGGGTCATGGCTCGGGCCTTGCGGATCTCTTCACGCAAGGCTTCCCGGGAGATCCGCTCATATTCATGCCGGGCCGTTTCGAAATCCCCTAGGCCGATGCTCGAAATGGTGCCGATTCCTCCCTCCTCGGCCACCGCCGCCGCCAGGGATGCCAGCGACACCCTCACGCCCATCCCTCCCTGGATGATCGGGATATCTGCGGTGAGGTCTCCGATATGAAGCTTCGGGATGTTCATCGTTACCTTCCCTTCTCGTACCGCTTGATGACCAGGCAGGCATTCCCTCCCCCGAAGCCGAAGGACTGGCTCATAGCCACGTCGAGGTCGATCGACTCGGCTCCCTGGGTGACGTAATCTAGCGGGCAATCAGGATCGGGCTGCTCATAGTTGATGGTCGGGGGGATGTGGCCGGTCGAGACGCTCAGCACGGTGGCCGCGAACTCCACGGCCCCGGCCGCGGCAAGCAGGTGGCCGATCATGGACTTGATGGAACTTATCTTGAGCCGCCGGGCGTGGTCACCAAAGACCTTAATCACGGCCGCGCTTTCGATTCTGTCATTGAGGACCGTGGAGGTTCCGTGGGCGTTGATATAGCCGATGTCCTGCACGGCGACGCCGGCGTCGCGTAGCGCTTCCCTCATGACGCGGACCATTCCGTCGCCCTCGGGTTCGGGCGCCGTGAGGTGGAAAGCATCGGCCGTGTTGCCATATCCGACCAATTCAGCGTAGACGGGCGCGTTCCGCTCGAGTGCATGGTCCAGTCTTTCCAGCACAACGACACCGGCGCCCTCGCCCATGACAAAACCGTCGCGGTTCTTGTCAAAAGGACGGCTGGCTCGTTCCGGATCGTCGTTGCGGATGGACATCGCCCGTGTCGCGCAGAAGCTAGCGAACGGCAGCGGACTCACACTAGCCTCGGTCCCTCCCGCCAACATGATGTCGGCGTCTCCTCTCTCCAGGATGCGATAGGCGTCACCTATGGCGTTAGTCCCGGTGGAACAGGCTACAGAAGGGGCAGACAGGGGTCCCTTGAGCCCATGGACGATGGATACCATGCAGGCGGCCGTGTTGATGAGGACTTTGGACACGACGAACGGCCCCACGGATCTTGGCCCTTTGACCAGGAGTTCGGCATGTGCGCTTTCGATGGTCTGTGTTCCCCCGATGCCGGACCCGATGATGACGCCCGCCCGGTTCCCATCGAATGGGAACGCATCCAGGCCGGCATCCCTCATCGCCAGATCTGCAGCAACTAGGGCGAAATGGGTGAACCGGTCCATCCGTCTCGCGAGTTTGCCGTCAATCCATTCCTCGGCGCGGAAATCCCTCACCTCGCCGGCCATGTGAGAGCGGAATCCCGACGGGTCGAACAGGGTGATGCGGGAGATGCCATTCCCTCCGGCGAGCAATCCTTCCCAGAAATTCTCCCGGCCTATACCGATCGGGGTGACGACCCCGATGCCGCTCACGACCACACGATGTCGATTCATGGTGAAGGCTTCTCTCCCCGCGGTCGTGGGGAGAAAGCCACCGAGCAAACCACACCGAACCGAAGCGAGCGTGTAAGCCCCAGCGATCCGAACCCGGTGTCCCGAGCGAGGCGCGCCCCAAGAGGCATCATCCCCAAGAGAAACGATGCTCTTCTTGTCATTGCCCGACCTCCTTACCCCGTGAGAAGAGTAGCAGACGGGCTAGCCTGAGGGCAACCCGAACCGAACTACTGCAGCTTCTTTGGAACCACCTCCGTCGGGCCGCTGTCAGGCCCCCGCACCTGCCAGCTGATGCAGGGGCTCCTTCGGCCCCGTCCAGGGAAGTAGGGTCTTGCGAATAAACACACCGTGCGGACTCGCACAGCAGGACCTTGGTGTTGGCAACACGCCTGGCACTGACCCTCCCCCTCGGATAGGGGAGGGCCGAGGTGGGGCTGACCGACCTCAATTGTCATTGCCTCGAGCTCCCTCGTTCGCGTCTCCAAAACTCCGAAAATGCAGATGTGACCCCGCCTACTTCCCTACTCAACGATTTGTATCAGCAGAGGGGAGGCCCTGCTCACTTTCGGGTTCTCAAGAAAGCGAAGCCGACGGCATTACCGAAAAGTTAAGGGACCGATTCCCCCTGACAGCCTTGCTAATCCAGTGGTTCAAGTACATACTTCACGTCGATCTTAGTCATCGCTTGTGAAGGAGAGCGGCATATGAACACCCTCACAGTGGTTTTCTCCGCTGCTGGAGGGCTTGCCCTCTTCCTTTACGGACTACGCACCCTCAGCGACGCGCTCAAACGGGCCGTCGGTGAGCGGATGCGCGAACTCCTGGAGCGGCTCACCGCCACGGCCTACCGCGGCGCTCTCGTAGGGGCGCTGACCTCGGGGATCCTGCAATCGAGCAGCATGACAATGGTCCTTTTGATCGGATTGATCAACGCCGGGGCATTGACGCTCACGCAGGGGATCGGGGTGATGCT
>QNCA01000438.1 GCA_003644325.1 Planctomycetota bacterium | reverse complement strand
TGCTGTTTCACAACACCTTACGGTGACAGTCACCAATCTACGATCCGTTCCGACAAGGGCGGAACGGATCCGTAATTGGTGACAGTCACCGAGGTTAACAAAAACTCAGTCAACTTGAGTAATAACCCTTGCGGCATTCGAGGACCTCGGCGTTGTATTCATGTCCCTCGCCGTTGAACAACGTCACGCCGGCGCCGGGCGCGGCCCTGCGCCCACGGATAAGGTGGCGCAACTACTCGCGGCTCAGGTTGAGCAGATCGCCGTCCGGTACGCCGTCTATGTAGTACCTGTCATGTTCCTCGGGCGAAGAGGACTTAACCGGAAACGCCGTCCAACTTGACGAATTACTCGGTTTTCTCGTCGTCGTCAACTACCTCGTAGTCGGCATCGACCACGTCTTCCTGCGGGGTTTCGGCCTCGGCGCCGGGGGGCGGAGCGGCGCCTGCGCCCGCCTCGGGTCCTGCTCCGGCCTCGCCGGCCGCAGGGCCGGTCTGCTTGTACATGGCCTCGGCCATCTTGTAGGATGCCTGGTTCAGGTTCTCGATGGCTTTCTCGATTTCTTCTTTCGTGCCGCTGTCCTTTATCTTCTTCACTTCCTCTATGGCTTCTTTTATCTTGTCCGCGTCCGCCGCGCCCATCTTCTCCGCGTTCTCCTTGAGCATCTTTTCCATGGAGTAGATCATCTGGTCGGCCTTGTTGCGGGCGTCGATGGTCTCACGGCGCTTCCTGTCCTCCGCCGCGTGTGATTCCGCCTCCTTGACCATCTTGCTGATTTCGCTGTCGGACAGGCCGGAGGAGGACTGGATCTTTATGGACTGCTCCTTGCCGGTACCCATATCCTTTGCAGAGACGTTCAGTATGCCGTTGGCGTCGATGTCGAACGTTACCTCGATTTGCGGCACGCCGCGCGGCGCGGGGGGGATGCCCGTCAGTTGGAACCTGCCGAGCGTGCGGTTGTCGACGGACATCTCGCGCTCGCCCTGGAGGACGTGTATGTCAACCGAGGTTTGCCCGTCCGCGGCGGTGGTGAATGTCTCTTTCTTCTGCGTGGGGATGGTGGTATTGCGCGGGATGAGTTTCGTGCATACCCCTCCCAGGGTTTCGATACCCAGCGATAGGGGAGTGACGTCCAGCAATACTACGTCCTCCACGTCGCCGGCGAGTATCGCGCCCTGTATCGCCGCTCCGACGGCCACGACCTCGTCCGGGTTGACGCCCTTGTGGGGGTCCTTCCCGAAGATTTCTTTGACCACCCTTTGCACGGCGGGCATGCGCGTCATGCCGCCCACCAGTATGACTTCACCGATATCTTTAGGCGTAAGTTTCGCGTCCTCTAGCGCCCTCAGGCAGGGCCCTTTGGTGCGATTGATGAGGCCCTCGGTCAGTTGCTCGAACTTGGCGCGGGTGATGGTTATTTGTAGATGCTTCGGCCCGGACTGGTCGGCGGTGATGAACGGCAGGTTCACGTCGGTCTGCATGGTGCCGGAGAGTTCGCACTTGGCCTTTTCCGCAGCCTCCTTCAGGCGCTGCAACGCCATCTGGTCCTGGCGCAGGTCGATACCCTGTTCCTTTTTGAACTCGTCGGCTATGTAATTCAGCAGTACCTGGTCGAAGTCGTCGCCGCCGAGGTGCGTATCGCCATTGGTCGATTTCACCTCGAACACTCCCTCGCCGACCTCCAGTATGGAAATGTCGAACGTGCCGCCGCCCAGGTCGAACACCGCGACCTTTTCCTCTTTCTTCTTGTCCAGGCCGTAGGCCAGCGAGGCCGCGGTGGGCTCGTTGATGATGCGCTTCACGTCGAGACCGGCTATCTTTCCGGCGTCCTTGGTGGCCTGGCGCTGGCTGTCGTTGAAATAAGCCGGCACGGTGATGACCGCCTCGGTGACCTTCTGCCCCAGGTAGTCCTCTGCGGTTTGCTTGAGTTTCTGGAGTATCTTGGCGGATATTTCCTGCGGGGTGTAGTCCTTGTTTTCGATGTCCACGTGGACCTTCACGAGTTCTTCCGGCCCGCCGACGATGTTGTAGGGGACTAGTTTCTCCTCGCTGGACACCTCGTTGTGGCGGCGTCCCATGAAACGTTTAATGGAGAAGACGGTGTTTACGGGATTGGTGACCGCCTGTCGCTTGGCGATCTGCCCGACCAGGATGCCGTCCTTGGTAAACGCCACAACGGATGGGGTAATTCTGCTGCCTTCCGCGTTAGCGATAACGCTGGGTTCATTCCCCTCCATTACTGCGACACAGGAGTTTGTCGTACCCAAGTCGATGCCTATGATTTTCCCCATGGCAATGCTTCCTCCGCAAATCTGTGAGTCCGGTTGACGGTCTTGCCTTCAAAACAAACGGGCCATTATACGGAAGGTCCGCCCCTTGTCAAGTGGCGAAAAAAAAGAAAGGGAGCATGTAAGAATCCTGGGCACTGCCGGCACGGTGACAGTCACTAACCTACTCAAGTTGACTGAGTTTTTGTTAACCTCGGTGACTGTCACCAATTACGGAGCCGTTCCGCCCTTGTCGGAACGGATGGTAGATTGGTGAATGCAACCGCCAGGTGTTGTGAAACAGCAGATTATAATCAAGCACCCACCATCATCCAGAAAAAGTCAGTCAACTTGAGTAAATATATTCTAACGGGGAATCGTGCGGGAATCC
>QNCA01000033.1 GCA_003644325.1 Planctomycetota bacterium | reverse complement strand
TGACTGTCACCGTAAGGTGTTGTGAAACAGCAGATTATAATCAAGCACCCACCATCATCCGGAAAAAGTCAGTCAACTTGAGTAATATGGCTGTGCCGTCCGGACCGGCGGATTATTTCGGCGCTGTCCGGGCCGCAGTTCATCAGAATGTCCAGCGCCGACATGTGCGAGATGAAATCGCCGTATTGCTGCGGATATGTCGGGTGCTGAATATCCTGGTATTCGATTTCCAGTTCGGCCCGGCGGAACATCTCCTCATCGATGTAAGCCCTCGTGCCCGCGGCGAGGTAGGCCGCGTTGCAGCCGGTCCTTTTGCACAGGTTGATGACGAGCGCGCTCTTGGTTCCGCTCAAGTCCAGTTCGGACGAGAACACAAGTTCCCCGTCAATGCCGAGGCATTCGCGGAAGTACATTATCAGGGCTATCGTGAAATCGCTCATATAGCGCCATTCGGCTCCGTATATCGCGCGCAGGCGGTCGATGTACAAATTGAAATAGGGCGCCCTGCCGTAGCACATCTCGATGGAGCGGAGATGCTTTCGCGGCCACGGACCGGGGGCGATCTCTACCCTGTTGATCGGCAACTTGTGCGGCCTGATTACCGGAATCTGCAGCCACAGCGTGCCGCTCGGGCCTTTTATCTTGTTGCGGTTCAGCCAGCCCGGAAACGACGACTGAAAGTCATCGCACACAACAAAGACGTCAGCGTACATCATCTGCTCGAAGATGCCTATCCACGGCAGGTACGTAGGCTGATTGCCCGCGAATATCCTTTTCCCGGCCTTCTCCACGTCAGCGTTCCAGGTACAGGGTAAATTCGTACGGGAGATAATCGTGCCGAAGCCCGACCTTCCATGTCAGGTTCTCCTTGCAGAACCTGAATATCTCTTCCGGCTGCGTGTAAGCCAGATAGTCCTCGCGGTAATCGACGTACGTGGATATCATATTCGCGGCGAGGCCCCTGCGACACCACTCGAACATGCGCCTGAGCACGGCCCGCGCAAAGTTATAGTCATCGCCCACGTGCAGCCCCAGCAGGCCGGAGGCGATAACGTAGTCAAACGGCGGTTCAAAGTCCGGCGGCGGATCGCCCGTGATGTCAAAGGCCCAGAATTTCCCACCGGGGTAGCGCTCCCGGGCAACCTTGACGAAATCTTCCATCAGGTCCACGCCGCGGTATTTCACGTTGACGTTTTCGTTGCGAAACCAGCCGAGCAAATCCCCGAAGCCGCACCCGACGTCGAGGACGGAACGGCCTTCGAGGTCGGCGATTTCGCTCAGGACGCCGAAGCGCAGTTCTTGCTTTTCAACCGACTGCCATCCGAGCGAATCGACGGAGAGTCCGTGGCGCCTGAACTTTCCGCCGTAGAAGCGGCGTGCCGCCTGTGACTCGCCGGTTTGTGTCGCTGTGTTCACCGTCCGAACAATTCCTCCATAACGCGTGAAGCGCCGCGGCCGTCCATCACGTTGCGGCAGTTATCGTGCAAGTGCACCCGCATTTCGTAATCGTCAATCAGTCTGCTCACGCGCTCGGCAATGACCGTAGAGGAGGCATTCCTCCAAAGCCCCAGGTTTACCACCGCCCTGTGGCCTTCAAACACGCGGGCCTCCTCCGCCTGGCGCTCGTCCATGCTGATGACCAGGCCGGGCGTGCGGGTGCAGACCAGTTCGTACAGTGTCATTCCGCCCGACACGACCGCCAGGTCCGCGTGATGCATGAGGTCCGCCATGTTGCTTACGTTGTGCAGCGCCGTGTACCTCCGCTTTTTCCCCCGGAGGTAACTCTCGAATCCCGCGGCGTCGATGTATGCCTTGCCGAGGACGGTGATCACGTCGAACCGCCCCTCAATTCCGTCGATGCCTTCTATCACGGAGAAGACGGTCTTGCGCAGGTCCGCACCGCCGAGCGTGACCAGGATGGAGCGGACCTCCTTGCTTATGTGCTTCTCGCGCAGGCTTTGCAGCAGGAAGTTCTCCTTTACTATCATGTACTGCGGCCCGATGAGCAGTCTGTCGGCGGAGCCGGGCGGGTACTGCGTGAACCGCTCCACGGCGCTGCCGTTGACCAGAAGGTCCGCGCCGAATTTCTTTCCGCCGAGGTCGTCGATCACCGCGACCGTCAAGCCCCTGTCGCGAAACGGCTCGACCATGTCCCCGTCGGCGTCCGGCGTATCAATCACCAGCACGGAGGCGGACTTGCGCTCGATCATATCGCCCATCCGGTTTATCTCCTCCATCCGCGTGATATTCGGCGGCAGCGTCAGGACCGTGTATCCCTCTTCCACCACCTTATCCACTGCGGCATCGTAATCGCGCATTATGAAATATATGCGCGAAGTAACCCTGGCGTGCACCTGCGACGCCAGCGACAGGCACCGCATGACATGCCCCATGCCTATGTCTGCGCTGCCGTCAACCCGGAATGCCACCGCTGTTTCGTTCGCGTTCACCATGGCTTGAGGCCCGCCTCGGTTACGTCCTTCTGTTTCACGCCGGCGTTGATATTCGCCGGCGCGGGATTCGCCTCCAGAAAATCAAGCACCTCCACGTGGTGCATGTATCGGCCCTCTTTATACACGTTCTCGATGACCGCCTTTACCACCTCGAAATCCTCCTCCGTATCCACACACAACCGGTCGGTCGGAAAGCGCGGGAAATCCGAATCGCGGAAGCGGTTCACGCTGAATTTCTTCGGGTGAGTGTAGATGTAATATGTTACGTGCTCGCGGTCGGCCGCCCTGCGTGCGGCCTCGTAAGTCCGGTCCAGCGTTTCGCGCGAGAAGACCTCGACGTCGTATCCCCTCGGTATGGTCTCCGGCACGTCGTTCATCGTGTAGTCGCAGCCGCTCTTGAAATGGTCGTCGATGGTGCGGTCAACCACCGTCGGGCAAATCAACGGGCAGTCCGCCGTTATGCGGACCACGCAGTCCGCGTCAAAGGCCGCCGCGGCGCGATAGTACCTGTCGAGCACGTCCTGTTCTGAACCGCGAAAGACCCTGACGTCGAATCTGCGGACGGCTTCCTCTATCACGTCGTCCCGCGGCAGGTCCGAGGTCGCAATCACGGCGTCGGCCAGCCGCTCGGAATATGACAACTGCTCGATGAGATACTCCAGCAGCGGCCTGCCGAGGACCTCTTTGAGCACTTTGCCCGGCAGGCGCTCGCTGCCCATGCGTGCTTGGACTATTGCCACCGTTCGCGGCATGTTTCACCTGTATTTATGCCTGTGGAAAAGGTTGTACATCCGCCACTCGATCGGGAAACCGTAATAGCGGTGTTTCACACGAATCTTCGCAAGATGGTGCAGGAGACGGAAAAGGTACTTCTTCCGGCCCCTTTCCATCTTCGATTTCATGTGTGTCAGCGTGCCGCGCGTTATGTCCGCCGGATACGCCGCCGGCAGGTAGAAGACCACGGCGCGCTTTACCAGGTCGGCGTATTTATCGGTAATCCACGGCGCCCACGCCTCCTTGATGTTGTAATCGACCCTGCCCCACGCCTCCAGGTCCTGCGGCGGCGTCAGGCCCATCTTCTCCGCCTTTTCGTACAGCGGCGTTGACGGGTCCGGGTGATAAAAATACATCGGGATAAGGCAGTGAGGGTCTATTTCCTTCAATTTCGCTATGAGGTCGAAACTCGCCAACATGTCTTCGCGCGTCTCGCCGGGAAAGCCGAAGACGAAGGCATAGTGCCCCTCAACGCCCATCTGCCTGCATCTCTTCGCGGATTCCAGCGCATCTTCAACCCGGTTGTCCTTGTGAATGATGTCGGAGACGCGCTGTGACCCCGTCTCCACGCCGAATATCAACTGGTCGCAACCGCTGTCCCTGAGGAGGTCCAGTTCCTCTTCGCTGTAGCGGCTCAGCATCTCGGAGCGGAGCAGCGCCCTCCACCTGATACCCAGGCGGCGCTCTACCATCAGGCGGCAGATTTCTAAAACACGCCGCTTGTTGATGAAGAACTCCGAATCGGCGAACTGGATGATGCGAATACCATAGCGTTTTACAAGAGATTCTATTTCGTTGACGACTCTCTCCGGAGGCAGCGCGAACCAGCGCCGCTTGTACACCAGCGAGATGACGCAGAAGCCGCAGCGGTGCGGGCAGCCCACGCTGGAACTGTAGTAGATGAACTTTTCGCCGCCATTCCCGTTCGGTGAGAGGTAACGGTTTACGTCAACCAGGTCGTACGGAATCTCCGGAAACTCGTTTATGTCCGTCAGCGGCCTGTCTTCCGTGGAAACAACCGAGCCGTTCCTTCGGAATGTCAGCCCCTTGACCGTCTCCAGGTCGCGCCCGTTCTGCAATGATTCCAGGAGTTCGGGAAACGTTATCTCGCCCTGTCCCCGCACGACCACGTCCACCAGGGGATGCGCGGCGGTCTGTTCGGCAAAAAGCGTCGGGTGCCAGCCGCCCCAGACGACGGGCACATCCGGAGCCTTCCGCCTGACGAGCCGCGCCGCATCGAGGCCGTTCTGAATCTGGTGGCCGCTGAGCGCGCTCACGCCCGCACACACGCAACCCCCCAGCAGTTCATCCGCGTTGCGCTCCAGGTCGTTGTCGAACCGCAGGTCCACAACGCGCACGTCGTAGCGAGAGCGGTCTATCATGCTCGCCGCCGCCAGCAATGCCAGCGGCGGGAAATCCGCCTCCTCTTCTATTCCCTCGCCGTGCAGTTTGGGGTAGAAGAGGACTATTTTGCGTTTCCTGTCTCGCGCGAGCATGGTTCCGGGACATGCGAGAATTTATTCCGGCAGGAGGTCTTCCCACTGCACGCCCTCGCCGACGGCGATGGCGAGCCGGGCTTTCCTGCCGATGAGCAGGGAGTAGTGCCTCGGCGATATCCCCTGCTTTGCATTTCGCGTGAAGCGCAGCACTCCAATCGACTCGGCGGACAGCGTCTCGCCCGGGGCGATGTCGCGGCGCGCGCGGATGCTGCGCTTCTCGCACGGGTAGATACTTTCCTCCAGTGGCGAAACTCCCTTGACAGAGCAGCCGAGGATGCGCCCGAAGCGATCCTCTGATTTGATGAATTGCTCCTTCTTTTCCCGTGGCCGGGACTCCACATCGCGGATCCCCTCCACCATCCGCGCGAACTCCGACGGCTCCAGCGCAAACGGGTGGTCGGGGCCCTTCTCCGCCTTGCTGAGCGTGAAGTGCTTCTCGATCACGTCGCCCCCCATCGCGGCCAGCAGGCGCGGCACGTCTGTAAAGTCCTCGGTGTGGTCCGAGAACCCGCCCGGCCTGCCGAATATCTTCTTCATGGCCGGCACGACGTTCAGGTTACACGCCTCCGGCGGCGTGGGATACGCGCTGACGCAGTGCAATACCGCCATATCGCGGCAGCCGCCGCCTTCCAGCCGGCGCACCGCTTCGTCAACCTCAGCCAGAGTGCTGAAGCCGGTCGACATGACGACCGGCCTTCCGGTCTCCGCAATGGCATCGAGCATCGGCAGGTGCGTCACCTCGGCCGACGCCACCTTGAACGCCGCGACACCGCATTCATCCAGCTGCCTGACGCATTTTATGTCAAACGGAGAGGCCATGAACTCGACGGCGCACCTGTCGCACTCGGCCTTGATCTCCGGCAGCCACTCCGGCGGCATCTCTGTTCGGCGGAGGTGTTCCATGAAGTCCACCTTTCCACCGGGGACATCGACCATGCCGATGTTCGGCGGATACATTTCATCCGCCTTGAAGTGTTGAAACTTCACGGCGTCCGCGCCGGACTCCGCGGCGGCCCGTATCATCTCCTCAGCCTTCGCAAGCAAACCGTCGTGGTTTGTGCCTATTTCGGCGATGACGAACATACGCCCTTCGCCGATACGCCTGTTTCCTATATCAAATGTATCACGGCGATCCGTCACGGCTGCAGTTCCCTCACCAGGACAAACGGTTCCACGCAGTCCATCCCTACGGTCAGGCCCCAGGTTTTGGCGATTGTCTCCAGCGCCTTCGGCGGGCAGGGATGCGGAAATTCGCGTATCTCGTCGTCAGGATGCGCTGCCACTACGAGAACTTTCACTGATTTCCTCCCTCGACGTGTTTCCTCGAGACATGATTTCAAAACCGTCGTCTCCGCGGTTAAAGAGCGGGTCTATGGCGGACATATACGGCTGGAATCCGCCGAATAACTGCGGATACTCAGGGCGGTTGTAGTCGTGGTAGCGGATGTCAATGCCTGCGGCCCTGAATTCCTCGTCGTCGATGCGGGTGTCCTTGATGAGTTGGTCGCGGCTGATGTGCACGACGGGCACGCTGAGCCAGGCCCAGCTCCGCGCGGTTTTTATCTTGTTACGGTTCTCCCGGTCGCGCGGCGTGTAGCGGACGTTGTCCGGATAGACCATGACGTCGCACAGCGAGATGCGCTGGATGTAGTTCAGCGCGGGCATGTAGCGAGGCTGGCTTGTCATCATGTTCAAATTGTTTCTCCCGCATTGCCATTTCAGGCGGTGATTCCCCCGGGCGCACAAGGGTCCCGACGCTCGGATTACGCTTCGCCGTCCGCCCGCTCCTTGTCATCAGGTTCAGACGGCAGTTCGACTACCCCCTCCGCCAGAAGGTGGTCCCCCAGTGTGACCTTTACCGCGTACAACTTTTTCTTGAGTTCGGCGTTGTACTCGGCTATGCCTTTGCCGGGGCATACTACCGCCCTTGGGCGATACCTTTGTCTGTGCATGGCATGCCCTTTCCTATACCGTACCATCATTTCCGCCAGTCCCGCGGGGAGACTTCCCCCGCACCACATGTGGCGATACCTGGAGAGTATGGGACTTCTATCGAAGTCGTCAGGTTGAAGAAGATAAGGCGAGGTTTCTTACCGTTTCCGCGACACGGGCGACGTCTTCGTCGGCCATGCCGGGGAATAGAGGCAGTGTGATTGCGGCGGCGGATGCTGCCTCCGCGGCGGGAAAGTCCCCCGGCGCGTATCCAAAGCGGCGCCGGTAATATGGATGCAGGTGAACGGGTATATAATGAACGTTTGCCCCGATCCCCCGTTCGCACAGCCGTGCGAAGAACTCATCCCGATTAATCCGAAGCATTTCCAGCCGCAGCCTGATTACGAACAGGTGCCACGCATGTACGCAATCAGTTCCGCAACGGGGCAACATTATCGCCGCAACGTCGCCCAACTTCTCCAAATATTTATCGGCAATACTTGACCTTTTCTTAAGGAAGTCCGGCAACTTGCGGAGTTGCGACAGGCCCAGCGCGCAGTGGATGTCGCTCAGGCGGTAGTTGTAGCCCAGGTCCGCCATCTCGTAGTGCCAGCGGCGCTCCTGCGAGGCGCGCTCGCGGGCCTCGGTCGTGATGCCGTGATTGCGGAAGATCCGCATCCTGCGCGCCGGTTCCGCCTCGTTGGTCGTAACGACGCCGCCCTCGCCCGTGGTTATGTGCTTGACCGGGTGCGTGCTGAAGCAGGCGAGATCCGAGTGAGAGCAGCCGCCGACGGGACTGCCCCTGTATTGCGCGCCCAGGGCGTGCGCGGCGTCCTCGATGACGGCCAGGGAGTACCTGTCGGCGATTTCCCTGACGGCGGCCATGTCGGCCGGCCGGCCCGCATAGTGTACCGGGATAATCGCGCGGAGGACGTTGCCGGTGCGGTGATTGCGCAGCGAGCCGTGGACCGGGCGGTAGTCGGACTCTATCTTTTGGACTATCTTCGCCGGGTCGATGGTCATGTCGTCGGAGCGTATGTCGCAGAAGACCGGCGTGGCCCCCTGGTAGAGGAGACAGTTGGCGGTGGCGGCGAAGGTCATGGGCGTGGTGAGGGCATCGTCGCCGGGGCCGAGTTTCAGCGCAAAGACCGCGGCGTGCAGCGCGGCGGTGCCGGAACTGAGGGCGACGGCGTACTTCGCGCCGACCCGCGCCGCGAAGGCGCGCTCATATTCGGCAACCTTGGGGCCGGTGGTCAGCCAATCGGAGCGTAACACCTCAACGACGGCGGCGATGTCCTCGTCGTCTATCTCGTGACGGCCGTAGGGTATGAACCGTGTCGGCCGCTCCTCGACCGCGGAAGGACCTGTTAACTTGTGCTTGCGCATCGTGTTCTCTCCCGAAGCCAGGCGCGTGTGCGCCGGAGGCCTTCTTCGAGTGTGACCCGCGGGGACCAGCCGAGGAGTTCGCGCGCCAGGCCCGGGTTGCACAGCAGGCGCGGTATCTCGCTCTGCGGGTGAATGTGGGGCACGTGGCGGATGCGCCCCTCATCCGGGCATACCATGGAGGCGAGTTCGTTGATGCTGACGTCTCTGCCGGTGCCCGCATTTGTGATTCTGCCGACGGCACGCGGCGAGCGAGCGGCGGCGACGATGAACCGCGCGCAGTCCTCGACGTACATGAGGTCTCGCGTCTGGGCGCCGTCGCCGTAGATGTCAAGCCTCTCTCCTCGGAGGTCGCGTTCAATGAAAATGGAGACGACGCCGCCTTCACTGTTCGATTTCTGGCAGGGGCCGTATGTATTGAAGGGCCGGACGACGGCGGCGGGCAGACCGTAAGCGTGATAGTATGAGAGCGCCAGGTGCTCGCCGGCCAGTTTGGCCGCGGCGTACGGCGAGGCGGGCCTTACCGGGTGCGATTCGTCGATACCGCTGTCATCGAAGGCTCTGTCGTAGACCATGCAGGTGGAAACGAAGAGGAAGGGAATATTCGCGGCCCGGCAGCGCTCGAGGACGTTGAAAGTGCCACGGACGTCCACCTCGAAAGTGCGGGCCGGGCTGTCGATGCTGTCCTGTACGATGATGCCGGCGGCGAGGTGCATGACCCCGTCGAAGCGTTTTCGGAAGAGGCCGTCGAGGAGGCGCTCGTCGCGGATGTCGCCGCGGACGAAATCACATTCCAGTCCGGCGATGTTTTCGGCGCTGCCGTTGGAAAGGTCGTCAAGGACGGTGACGGAGTGTCCCTCTTCGATGAGAGCGGCAGTAACCCACCGGCCGATGAAGCCGGCGCCTCCTGTAATCAGGGCATTCATGGGGTTTTCCTAATACATCTTTAAAATTATATGGGGTTTGTGTCGCAATATTGCCCCAGGGCGCATATTGCGGAGTGCGTGGGCGCCGGTTTACAACATTACCCTAATGCGGCGCCGGTTACGGAGTGCAGATGGGCCCGGGGGAATAAAAAAACGCCAAGCCTTTACCAGAGGGCGCCTCAGGTTAAACAGTGTCATTCACTCATGCACGAGAGCCTTGGTGAGTGTAGCACATGGAATGCAGGTTTCCAAATCTCATGT
>QNCA01000437.1 GCA_003644325.1 Planctomycetota bacterium | reverse complement strand
TGACTGTCACCAATTACGGAGCCGTTTCGACCTTGTCGGAACGGATCGTAGATTGGTGACTGTCACCGTGCCGGGCGTTTCTTTATCCAATCAAAAAGCGATAAAACCCAGAGCATGTCTGAAGCCCTCGTAAATAAGATAACCGAGAGATGGCGCCCCCGCATAGAGGAGGAACTCGATGCCGCCTTCCCGGCGGAGCAGCACCCGCACCTCAATAACGCCATCCGATACCACCTCGCCACCGGCGGCAAGCGCATACGCCCCGTGATGTGCCTGCTGACCTGCGAACAACTGGGCGGCGAGGCCGAGCGCGCCGTGCCATTCGCCGTCGCCGCCGAAATACTCCACAACATGTTCCTCCTGCACGATGACGTCGAGGACGGCGACACCGTCAGGCGCGATAGGCCGACCGTCTGGGCCGAGTACGGGGTGGCCAACGCCGTCAACTGCGGCGACTACATGCTCGCGCGCGCCTATCGCGTGCTCGCCGACGCCTACCCGGGCAACGCTTCTGTCTTTGACCTTTTCACGGAAACGCTCGAACGCACCATAGAAGGCCAGGCGCTGGACATCAACCTGCGCGGCCCCGAGCACCTTTCAATAGAGGAATATGTCCGCATAACCGAACTGAAGACCGGCTACTACCTGGGCTTCACCATGACCGGCGGGGCAATCATCGCCGGCGCCGCGCGCGACGTGCGGAGCAACCTCGCCCGCCTGGGGCGGCTGCTCGGGCCGGCCTTCCAGATACGCGACGACATCATAGATTTGACCGAGGGCAAGGGCCGCGGCGGAATGCTGGGCTGCGACATACGCGAGGGCAAGCCCAGCATGCTGCTCGCCTCGGCGCTCGCCCACTGCACGCTCGAAGAGCAGTCCCGACTCGTCGGCATTATGCGCAAGCCCCGCGAAGAGACAACCAAAGACGACGTCGAATGGGTCATAGACCTCTTCAACAAATACGACGCCCTCGGTTTCGCCCAGAGATACGCCGACGACCTTATCGACCAGGCCCTCCACATCACCGACCATGTCCCCTTCAAAGACCCCGAGGTCATCCGCTCCTTCTTCCGCCACCTCTCCCGCCGCAAAGCCTGACCAAAGCAGTTCACCACCAAGGCACCAAGAAAATCAAAATATTATTTGCCGCGAATGGTTACGGATTAAACCGCCAAGGACGCCAAGATTCATCTGCCCTCCAATTGCAGCGGCCGGGCGCCCGGAAGGGCAAAACCCTCTCATTGCAACCTGTACAAAAAAAAATGGGTGTAGTCATTTTTATCACTTACTGCGAGTCATTACCGGAAGGCGAAAGCCATCACATACGCAGCATGGGCTTCGTCTTCATCCAACGCTGTATTATCCTAAAAGTTTCCGCCCATAATGACGATACAGGGGTTGTCGAATCAGGCAGCCCCTCGAAAGGCTTCCCACCGCTAAATTCGATCATTCCTCGCATCCGTCTATTCTCGTAATCGGAGCATTGCCACCATTTCATCGGAACGCACGGAATACTTGGAAGTGGGGGAACGGCCATGCAGAAAAATGAAACCGCCCGTGGCGGGTTTATCGAAGAGCAAGGGGAACGCCCGGGACTGAGCCGTCATGCCCGGCCGCCGGAAGACGCCGGCAAGACAAGACCAAACGAAATGATATTCAGCAGCAACGCCCCGCCCTCGCCGCCGGCGCAAAGATCGTTGATCCCCTGTCAGTTCGCGTGTCCGCTGCGCGTGAACGTTCCCGAGATGCTCCAGGCGGCCTCTTCGGCCGACTGGGGCGCCGCCTGGCGGATATTCGCGGAGGCCTCGCCGCTTCCGTTCTGCACGGCCTATCTTTGCCGGGGCGAGTGCATGAGCGCATGCCGCCCGCGCGACCGGGAGACCCCCGTGGACATGCCGCGTATCGTGCGCGCCGCGGCCGGGCACGCCCTCGAGACCGACCCGCCCGAATGCGCCCCCGCGCCCGACCATCCCCGGCGCTCCCGGACGGACGATCGGCCCGGCGGGGCAAGCCCCTGCGAAAGCCGCTTCGACGTGCCCGTGTGGAGCCGGGACATCAACACGTGGACTCCGGGGCCGCGCTTCGGCCTGGAGACCGAGCCGGAAGAGAGCGCCTGCGCACTCATGGAAGAGCCGTGCAATCGCGTCGCCGTGGTGGGCGCGGCGCCCGCCGCCCTGGCCGCGGCTTATCATCTGGCGATTTGGGGTTGCCAGGTCACGGTTTTCTCCTCGCCGGACGCGATAGGCGGCTGGCTGCAAACCGCCGCCGCGGGGTCGAGTTTGCCGCGGAAGGCCCTCCAGCGTGATATCACGGCGCTCAGGTCCCTCGGGGTCGCTTTCGAGGAACTTCCGCCGTTTGAGAAAACCCGGCCCTCAACGCTGCGCGAGAGGGGCTACGATGTAGTGCTCGCGGCGCCCGAAGCGGCCAGCGCCGAGAGACGCTCCGCCCTGGTACGCGACTGCTTCCGGGGGCTGGTCGATGCGGACGCATTTGTGGCGGCGGCCGCGCGGCAGGACCTTCCTCTGCCCGGCAGAACCGTCGTCCTCGGCACGGGATTCGACGCCGCGCAAGCGGCGCGGATGGCGTCGATGCGCGGCTGCCCCGATATCACGCTCCTGATTCACGCCCCTGCCCAGGGCCTGCCGCTGAACTCGGCCGAGATCAGGACCACCCGCG
>QNCA01000436.1 GCA_003644325.1 Planctomycetota bacterium | reverse complement strand
TAATCTGCTGTTTCACAACACCTTACGGTGACAGTCACTAATCTACGACCCGTTCCGACCTTGTCGGAACGGCTCCGTAATTAGTGACAGTCACCGAGGTTGGCAAAAACTCAGTCAACTTGAGGAGGTTAGCAAAAGTCAGTCAGCTTGAGTAAAAGTTTGCTTTTTGCGACCGCAATCCGCCCCTCGCCGCCTTCCCCGCAGCCGCAGGCGCTACAGGTATTTGTCCAGGCGAGTTCTGAGTTCCAGCCGCGCCCTGTGCAGGCGCGATTTCACCGTGCCTTCGGGCAGTTTGAGCACCCTGCCGATTTCCCCGTACTCCAGGCCCTGAACGTCACGAAGGACCAGGACCCTGCGGTAGTCCATGGGCAGGGCGTGGATTTCGTCTTCGACGATTTTGTTTAACTCCTCGGCCTCGACCCTGTGTGCCGGGCCTTTATCCGGTGCGACCGGGGCGATCTTTGGCAGGCCGGTCTGTGCGTCGTCCGCACGACTGGAATCTACCGACAATCCTTCCGTAACGGGCGAGGCGCGTTTGGCGCGCCACTTGCTCGTGCGCAGGTTCAGCGCTATCGTCCAGAGCCATGTCGAGAATTTCGATTTTCCCTTGAATCCCTTGAGCCCCTCGAACGCCTTGAGGAACGTTTCCTGGGCGAGGTCGAGCGCGTCTTCCCTGTTGGGGAGCAGTTTCAGCAGGGCGTTGTAGATGCGGTCTTGGTATTTGAGCGTCAGCCGCCCGAAGGCCTCGCGTGCCGCGGGGCCCCGACGCTGCGCCTGTGTAACCAGGACGTAGTCTTCATCGGCTTGCCGAGCCGCGTTCTTGATTTGTGCCTTGCCCATGGACACGCGGGTCTCCTCTTGCATTTTGCGGGAAATCCTAAAGATGTTCCAGGCGCAGCGTATTCGTCGCGGAAGCGCCCAGCGGCAGCCCCGCCACGAATACCACGTCGTCTCCTTTTTCCGCGAGGTTGTTTTCCACGGCCAGCGCCGCGCCCTTCTTGAACATGAGTTCGCTGTCGGTGAACCTTTCCGTCCGCAGGGGCGCAACGCCCCGGTAAAGGCACATCTTGCGTACGACGTCGGCGCCGGTGGAGGCGCCGAGTATCGGCACGGTCATTCTGCGCTTCGAGAGCAGCCGCACCGTCCTGCCGCTCGCCGTAAAGCCTATTACCAGTTTGACTCCCAGCCTGCGCGCGAGATGCGCCACAGAGTAGGCGATAAGATGGCCGAAATCTTGCGTATCGCCCAGGACCAGCCTCCTTTCGCGGGGCAGTTCGCCTTTCATGCTTTCTTCGGTGCGTCGGGCGACGTGTGCCATCATGGCGAGCGCCCGGAGGGGGTGCCTGCCGATGGAGGTTTCGCCTGAGAGCATTACGGCGTCCGTGCCATCCAGGATGGCGTTGGCTATGTCGGAGACCTCCGCCCGCGTGGGAGCGGCGTTCTCTATCATCGATTCGAGCATCTGCGTGGCCACGATAACGGGTTTATTGAACCTTGTGCAGAGGGTGATGAGGCGTTTCTGTATGGCCGGCACCTCTTCCACGTGCATCTCCACGCCCATATCCCCCCGCGCAATCATTATGACGTCGGCGGCCTGCACTATTTCCTCGATGTGTTCTATCGCCTCCGGTTTCTCTATCTTGGCGACCGTGTGGATGGCGGAGCCGCGGGACCGCAGGAGTTCTTTGAGTTCCTCGATGTCGTCCGCCCGCCTCACAAAGGAGAGGGCCATGTAATCGACCTTGTTCTCGATGCCCCATTCCAGGTCGCGCCGGTCTTTCTCCGTGATAGACGGCGCGCTGATCTTCACCCCGGGCAGGTTGATGCCTTTGTGCGGCTTGAGGGGCCCGCCGTTTATGACCTTGCAGTCAAGATAATCCCGTGTCTTGCCGATGGCCTGAAGTTCTATCAGGCCGTCGTTGAGCAATATCCTGTCCCCTTCCTTCACGTCATCGACTATTTCAGGATACGTGCAACTTATGGAATTGTTGTCGCCGACGACCGCTTCTCGCACTATGCGCAGCAGTCCGCCGGGTTTCAGTTCCACGGAGTCGGATTTTAGTTCGCCGACCCTTATCTTGGGGCCGCAAAGGTCCTGCATGACGGCGACGGGGTGGCCGAGTTGCTCGGACGCGGTGCGGATGGTTTGCAGTGCGCCGAGGTGCTCCTCGTGCGTGCCGTGCGAGAAATTGAGCCGCGCGACGTCCATCCCGCCCTGTATCATCTGGCGGATTTTCTCCTCGCTGTTGCATGCCGGGCCGATTGTGGCGATGATTTTCGTCAGTCGCATGGAATCCTCTCTATGTGTTTGGAGACAATCTCAGAGCATGCCGTAGTGCCGCATTCTCTTGCGCAGAGTGGTTCTATGGATGCCGAGAAGTTTGGCCGCGCGCACCTGGTTGCCGCCGCACTTCTTAAGGGCGCGCTCTATCAGCGGGCGCTCCCATGACTCTATCATCTCGTTGTACAGCCTGCCCTCGATATTCGGGCGGCGGGAGTGGTACGTGAACGCGGCGGAAGCAATGCCGGCGATTTGCGAGGCCAGGCTTTCTTCCCGTTCGGGCGATTCCGCGCCCTTAAATTGAACTATCTGCTCCGGCAGGTGCACCGGCGCTATCGGTTTGCCGCGCGCCAGGACTACGGCGTGGTCAACAGCGTTTCGCAACTCCCTCACGTT
>QNCA01000435.1 GCA_003644325.1 Planctomycetota bacterium | reverse complement strand
GACTTCATAGTTATCGTCTATGAAACGCGACAGCGCGTCGTCGGCGCGCCGGTAACGCAGCCACGGCTCCGTGGGATCGGGCAGTACGAGGAAAAACTCCTCACCCCGCCCGACAACGTCTTCGATTGCGACGATTCTGCCGGGACAGGCCTCGAGCATTTTCCCGCCTCGATAAAACGGCAACGGGCCGTGGGAGAGCAATCGTTCGTCCGGATTGAAATCGTTGTAGAAAACGCTGCTGAAGTATCTATCGTATGATGTATGGATGATGCAAAGGCCGTTCGCATGTCCACGCAGATATTCGGCGGCCTGCCTGACATGCGGGGTATCATAGTCGGCGTCGAAGAAATAGCAACCCAGAGAAATCACCGACAGCAGGACAACCAGCCCCACCGCGATAAGGCGCATGCCCTTGCGCGGCAGGACGAACACCCCCAGCGCAACGAACAGGGCAAACACCGGATAGACGTTCATAAGGAAGCGTGGATTGAAAAAAGACCAGACAGTTACGGAAAATACGGTCATTACGCACAACGGCGCAAACAGGAAGAGCAGCAGCGACACTTTTGTACGCCACGCCTGATACGCGGCCAATCCCGCGACAAACAACCATCCGAACACGACAACCCCCGCCCCGATGAGCGCCGCCGCCTGCCACGGCATGCCCTCGTACGGCCTGGGAAAGGCAAGCGCCATGTGCCTGAAGACGTTTGGAATATCACCGGCGCGCACCGGCCGGAACGCGCCGGCAGCCTGTCCGATATCGCCGCTCTGTATGGAAATGAGCGCCAGTCCCGGCCCTGCGGCGCAGACCGCCACCAGCGCCAGTCCCAAGGCCCTGTCCCACTTCGGCAGCAGCCAAACAAACGCCGCGATCGCCTCGCCCGCGGCGAGCAGCGCAAAAAACGGATGCATGAGCGAGGCAAAAAGGCCGGTTACAAGAAACCAGGTCAGCATCTTGCGGCTGTCGTTGCCCGGCTCGTCCCCTTCGGTCGATAATGCGCGGGCCGCGCGCAGGAAGAAGTACATGTTCAACACGCTCAGACAGCCGAGCGCCGTGTACATGCGCAACTGCTGCGAATACCAGACCAGCGCCGGACTCAGGGCGACAAAGGCCGCTGTCAGGAGAGCGACTCGACTCTTCTGCCTGCCGGCGGCCTCGCGCGCGAGGAGATATGCAAAGGGTATGGTGAGAACGCCGAAAAAGACCGCGGGCAGCCGCGCCCATGCTTCATCATGCGAGACGGTCAGCCAGGCGTGCATAATGATGTGAAACAGCGGCAGTTTGCGCTCCTGGTTCAGCGCCAGGTCCAGCAGGCGTTCGCCGGGCTGGACCGCGGTGACGGCAGTCTGCATCTCGTCGAACCAGTAAGAACGCGCGCCCAGATCGTAGCGCCGCGTGAAGACGCCCACTGCGATGATGAGGAGGAGTATTATTGTTTCCTGTTTGCGGCTCATAACAGACTGAAGACCGAAGACCGATTCCACTACGCCAGATGTTACCGGTGCGGGCATGCGCGCTCAAGTAAATTCTTGAAGCGCGAATGCGCGGCGGCGACAAAGTTGTGCAATTGAACTGTGTCTGCATTGACGTTACCGTACCCCGAAGGTAGAATCGCCGCAAACGTGAGTTACCGGATTTGCGGGGGAACGAGAAATGATAGATCTGCAGGACGACGAGAAAATCATCATCGAGGTGCGCAAGTCGAAGGCCGTGTGGGTTCCGCAGTTGGCGTTGCTTGTCCTTGTGGGCCTGGCGGCATATTTCGGCTCAATGGGCTTCTATGCCTTCCGCGACCAGTTGCTGTTCGGCGATGAAGGATTGTTCAAAAGACCCCAGGGCTGGCTGGAGAGTCCGATAAATCAGACCATTGTGATATTTGGCGGTTTGATATTTCTGATAGTTGCCGGCTTCGTGTCCGTGAAGTTGTTGCAGCGGAGAAGCGCCGCGAAGCGGAAGGCCGAAGGCAAGCCGCCCGTGCGGGTGAAAAGCCGCGAGCGGAAGCCACGAAAGGAAAGCGCCAAGAAGGCGCTCGTCCGAAAGAGCAGGCAGCGCCTGACCAGTTATTACAACATCGAGAAGTACATGATGATTGCCGTGATAGTTCTCGGCATTGCGATGGGATTGTTCGGATTTGAGAAAGTAACGGAGTGGTACTACGTGTCTTTTGCCGCGGCGCCCCTTGGAATATACCTGTATATCCGCTGGCACATGACCCGCTACATCCTTACGAATAAGCGCCTGGTAATCAATGCGGGGCTTGTCTCACATTTCTTCTGGGACCTGCCGTTCGACAAGTATGACGAAATCTCGGGCGAGCAGAATATCATCGAGCGGATATTCAATTTCGGAGACCTGACGGTGAATTCAGTCGGCGGCTCGCGCGAGGTCATCCTGAACGTGCCAGGACCGCAGAACATGCGCAAGAACTTCCACTCTGTTAGAGAGGAATACAAAAAACAACTCATGGGGGAAGCGATGACCGGCGCCGCGGAGGAAGCGCCGGAAGAAACACCCGGCGAACCCCGCCCCGAAGAAAAGAAGCCGTCCCGAGATGAAAATTCATTTCTGAACGAAAAGCCGCCCGAGGATTTCGACGCCTAACAACAGCAGGCCGGAATTCGTATAGTAAGAATTATACCGGCGGTATCGTTATGCCGCAACGTACTCAAGTTG
>QNCA01000434.1 GCA_003644325.1 Planctomycetota bacterium | reverse complement strand
TCTTCCTCACGCTTCGCCAACCATTCCCCATGCGGATAGAGCGCCGGATGCGAGGGCGGTATCCCCCATCATCGAAAAGTGGGGCGTCTTCATACTCGCCGTGATTTCCGCCGGCATGCTGCTGGTCGCGCTCAACAATATCGACCTCTGGGCTCCGGACGAACCGCGCTACGCCCAGGTCGCCCGCGAGATGGCACAGGGTGAAGAATACATACTCCTGCGCGTAAACGGCGAGAAATACGCCGACAAACCGCCGCTCTACTTCTGGCTTGTCATCCTCTGTTCCAAGATTACCGGCGGAATCAACGAGGTCTCCGTGCGGATGCCCTCCGCGCTGGCGGGTGTCGGCGTGGTACTGCTCACGTTCGCGCTGGGCAAAAAACTGTTTGGCGCGCGTGCCGGCTTCCTGGCGGGGCTTGTGTTGCTGTCCAACGTCTATTTCATCATTATCTCGCGCTCCGCGCACATGGACCTTCCCCTGACGTTAATCGTCATGCTGATGATTTATGCCTTCTATCACGCTTGGGAGCGCGGCGCTTGCTTGTGGTGGACGTGGCCGCTGTTCTTCTTCCTCGGGGCGCTGGGCGTGATGATGAAGGGCCCGGTCGGCTTTCTCCTTCCGGTCATGGCATGCCTGTTGTTCTCGCTGCTGAGGCGCGACTGGCGCGCCTGGCACTGGTCCGCGGCGCTCGGGGCCGTTGTTTTCGCGGCAATCCTCTCGGCATGGCTGCTGTTGCTGTGGCAGAGAGGCGGCGACGAGCATTTGAGGGAAACACTCCTTGGCCAGAACATAGGACGGGTCGCCGGCGAGGCCAGTCACGACAGGCCCGTTGCATATTTTCTCGGTGTTTTTCCCGGCATATTCATGCCCTGGAGTCCGCTGTTTGTCCTTGCGCTTGCGGCGGCGTTTTCAAGAGGATGGGGCAAAGAGAAAGCAGCGGCCGCGATCCTCCTGCCGGCGGTGTGGTTCGCGGTGGTATTCGTATTCTTCACCGCCATCCCCTCCAAGCGAACGCTGTACATGCTGCCGCTGTTTCCGGCGGCGGCGCTGCTTGTGGGCCGGCTGCTCGATTCCTTAATCAGCGGCGGCGCGTCCCGACGCGCCGAGGCGTTCTCGAAATGGCTTATGGCGCTACCGCTGGGCATTGTGGCGCTGCTTTCGATGATAGGCCTGCTGGTCCTGGCCTGGTTTCAGTTCCGCGGCGACGAGCAAACTATGGTTTTCATTGAAACGGTTAAACGCAACTATGGGGCCGTTATAATATTTTCGGTGACGCTCTGCATGCTGGGAACGACAGGCGCAAGCGCGGCGCTCAGGAAGCGCTGGCCCGGAGCGGTGACCGCGATGATACTGATGGGGTTAACCCTGGGGTTTGCAACCGTTTTCATATTCAGCCCGATGGGAAACAATCAGAAGTCGGCCCGAGTGTTTTCCGAAAAACTCAACGAAACCGTCGGAGAATCGGAGGTCGCCTGGTACGGCGACTTGCGCGAGGGCGTCATCTACTATTCCGGCCGCAGGTTCAGGGTGCTTGCCGAGGCGGAGGATGTCGCGGAATACTTCAGCGGGAAATCGGCGCGCGCAAGGTACTGCGCCATGCGCGAAAAATACTACCCCCGGATAAAAAAGGCCTGCCGGGAAAAAGATATCGACATATCCGAACCCATCGTGCGCGAGCGCGTCGGAGGAAAGACTTTAATCCTGTTGAAGAGGCAATGGTGACTGTCACCTTGCGGCTCCTACGGGCCGCCTGTATGGGCGGTGATTTACCCGCTCCCCGAAAATCGGTGAAGAACCTTTTCTTTGCATTGCATAACCTTGAATGCACAAGCCGGCCTTGCGTATTCAGTGCGGAAAGGATACGATAGCGGCGCTCTGAGGCTAACGCGAAAGGAGAGCCGTCATGCCTGAAAAGCGATACCTCCTTATCATTCTCTTTATCTTAACATCCGGCATGTTCATCTTTGCCCGGACGGCCGCGGCTGCGGGTTCCGACAACCTGAAGAAGGCTGACGAAGAACATCCCCTCGCAACCCTCACGATTATCGCCGTCAACTCCGAGGGCCCCGCCTACGGCAACGTGGAACTGTCCATTCTCGGCAGCGATGAAAAGTGGCGCGTGTTTCTGGCAAGACCTCTTGTGCGGGGCAGGGCCGTCTTTGAGGTCCCGCCGGGGACCTACCGCGCAATCGTCACATCCACCGGGGAAATGGTGGCGGAAAGCCACTCCACGGACCCGCTTGAGATAAAGGCGGGCGATGAGATCACCAAAAAGGTGTACTTCAAGCGCGGCAGGATAACCGTCGTCGCCCTCGACAAAGACCGCGACAAGATTGACGGAGCGCTCCGGCTGGACATGTATGACCCGGGGGCAGGGAAGTACCGAACGGTACCGGCAAACATCCTGGTCGTTGACGGCCGCGCCGTCATTTACCTGGCCCCGGGCAAGTATCGCGTCCGCTTCACACCCGAAGGCATCATTGGCGCTCAGGAGCAGGCATCGGGCGTGTTTGAAGTCAGGGACAAGTCTGACCTCGACTTCCAGCCCAAAATCGAATACGGCATCTTAAAGGTGAGCAGCGGCGACTACGAAGGCCCGCTGAAATCCCGCATTACCATCCTGACCCGCCCTGACCGCGACGGCGGGGCAGGCGGCTCCCTCGTTCACAGCCGCGACT
>QNCA01000032.1 GCA_003644325.1 Planctomycetota bacterium | reverse complement strand
CAAGAAGCCGGTAATGCCTTCAGGGGTGGCCGCCACTTTTTTCTTTGCGAGGCGGCTGCCGTCTTGACTGAAAGCGGCCATAGTGATACTCTTCTTGTGAACGTCCATGCCGATGTAATTCATGGCTGTGCCTCCTAACAAAGGTTATCGGGATGATGTTTTCGGATATCATACCACTGACCGTTAGGTCGCGCAGCTTTTTCATAATATCAGTCACCGGTGCGGCCTTTCCAGGATTCTTACATGCTCCCTGGCGGGAAAAAGTCGTTGACACCGGAGGAGACCGGTGTTATCATGCCTAGTTCGATTTTTCCAACCAGATATTGGGGGCAGTGCAAAGTCCGCCCGGAGACGGCGGTTGCCGGCGAGGGATGTCAAGCGAAAGAAGGGGAGCGTTTCATGAGAAGACCCCTGATGGCGGGTAATTGGAAGATGAACAACAACCTGGCGTCGGCCCGGAAACTGGCCGCGGACCTTGTGCAGGCGCTCGGAGGCGTCGAGCAGGTGGAAGTCCTCCTCTGCCCGACGTTCGTTCATCTTCAGGCCGTGATGGAGCAGATTAAGAACAGCGGGATTGCGCTGGGCGCGCAGAACTGCTACTGCGAGGCCGGCGGCGCTTACACGGGCGAGGTCTCCGCGGCAATGCTGGCCGACATCGGTTGCAAATACGTTATAATCGGCCATTCCGAAAGGCGCCACGTGATAGGCGAAGACGACGGTCTGATTAACCGCAAGGTGCTGAGCGCGCTGGCCGAAGGGCTGCGGCCGATCCTGTGTGTCGGTGAGACGCTGCAGGAGCGCGAAGACGGCGTTACCGAAAAGGTGGTCACGCGACACATAACCGGCGGCCTGGCCGGTGTAAGTCCCGAGGACGGCCGGCGGGTAACTATCGCGTACGAACCCGTGTGGGCCATCGGCACCGGGATGACCGCCACGCCCGGGCAGGCCAACGACGTTCACGCCCTCATACGCGGGCTTCTGAGCGAGGGGTTCGGCCCGGAGGTCGCCGCCGAGATGCGCATTCAGTACGGCGGCAGCGTAAAGCCGGATAACGTCAAGGGCCTGATGGACCAACCGGAGATTGACGGCGCGCTTGTGGGCGGCGCCAGCCTGAAGGCCGAGAGTTTTGAAAAGATAGTGAAATACTACGAGTGACGGACGAGGCGGTGGGAGTCCTACGATGACCCATATTGCGCAAATATATCCGATTCTGGCGAGTTTGTCGTGGTTGAAGGTGCCGGTGATGATCCTTTTCGTCATGTCCGGGATCGTACTGATACTGGTGGTGCTGGTCCAGGCCACGAAGAGCGGCGGCCTGGCGGGAGCCTTCGGCATGGGGGGCGACACCTCGGTTCTAGGCACGAGGGCCGGCACGTTCCTCGGCAAGGTCACCACGGCTGTCGCGACCGTATTTCTGCTGCTGGCATTAATCTATGCGCTCCTGTTGCATGCCGAAACAGGGCCACCCCAGGGAATGCCGCCAGCCGGCACGCCACCGGCGGGATCGACAGAATAGCAGCGGGGCGCGCTTTCCCCTTTAATCTCTCGCTTCGGAATCAATTACATGAACAGCATGACCGGCTTCGGCAGCGCCCGCACTGAGAGCGGCGGCGAACTTATCACCGTTGACCTCAGTTCCGTCAACAACCGCTACGTCAAAATCATTAGCAGGATACCGGAAGCGCTCTACCCGTTCGAGCGGGAAATGGAGCAAGAGATATCGAAGAAGATATCCCGCGGCACGGTGTACGTAACGATAACCGTTCAGTCGCCGCGACTGGAGGGCGCTTCCCGGATAGACGAGGACGTGGCGGCGGCGTACATCAAACAGGCGCGCTCGCTGGCACGGAAGCATAAACTCTCCGTTGAAATCAGCCTGGACGGGGTGCTGTCTCTGCCGAACGTCATCCGGGCGGAGATAAACAGCGAAGAGGCGAAGCGCAGGATGTGGAATAAGACGCGCAAGGTCTTGGATGCCGCGCTCAAGGAGTTGTGCGCCATGCGTGCCAGGGAGGGCGCCGCTCTCAAGAAGGAACTCGCCTCACGCGCCGGTCGGCTCAGGCGCGTCCTGGCCAAGGTCCGGCGGCGGCGGCCGCAGATGATCAAGGACTACCGGAAGAAATTTCACGAGCGGCTGAACACCCTGCTCAAATCCAGCGGCGTGACCATGTCCCGGGAGGAAGTCCTGCGCGAGGTCGCCATTTTCGCGGACCGTTGCGACGTGGCCGAGGAGATGTGCCGCCTGGAGAGCCACATCGAGCAGTTTGTTGCGGCGCTTGACGCCAGGGAGGCGCCGGGCAAGAAACTCGACTTCATTTCCCAGGAAATGCTGCGCGAGGCCAACACCATCGGCTCCAAGTCCAACGACGCGGAGACCACCAGGCTGGTGGTCGACATGAAGACCGAGATAGGAAAAATAAAGGAACAACTCCAAAACGTGGAGTGAGACAGTGAGTGAAAGGGACAAGCGGGGCAGGGTTTTCGTCATTTCCGGTCCTTCGGGTTCGGGCAAGACAACGCTTTGCAAGGAACTGAGGCGCGACCCGCGGCTGCGCGTGGGCGTCAGCGTCACCACCCGCCTGCCGCGCGACGCGGAGAAGAACGGCGTGCATTACCGTTTTTGCTCGACCGAGGAGTTCGAGCGGATGATTGCCGCCGGCGAACTGCTGGAACACGCGAAGGTGCTGGGCAATTACTACGGCACCCCCCGCGAGCCGCTGGAGCGCGCCGTCGCAGAGGGGCTGAACTACGTTCTGAACATAGACGTCCAGGGGGCCATGACGCTCAAGATGGTCCTGCCCGACGCGGCGTTCATATTCGTCGCGCCGCCGGACGAGGCCGAACTCCGAAGGCGTCTTGAAAAGCGCGGCACCGAAACGGAAGACCAAATCAGTCAGCGTCTGGAACTGGCGAAGAGAGAGATGGAATACCGGAAATACTATGACCATGTCGTCGTCAACGACACGGTCGAGGGGGCTGTGGCCAGAATCAAGGAAATCATTTTCGGCGGGAACTGATGAATACGACCCTTCTAAACGAACATTCAGCAGGAGGAACCACCTGCATGGACGACACAAAAAATGATTTCAACATAGATGACGTGGCACAAAAGGTAGGAGGGCGGTTCAAACTGACCGTCTTGGTGCAGAAGAGATACAAGGAACTGAACGAATGGTCGTTGGAGACAGGCAAGAAACTCCCCCGTGACATCATCGATGCCATCCTGAGGGAGATATGGCGGGGGGCGATAGAATTGCAGCCGGAGCCTGATGAAATCAACGCCGAGAAATTGCTCGGCGGTGAATAGCGCAGCCGGACTGCCCTCAAGGCGCGGTGAATGCAGTGACGCACTGAATCTCCAAGCCTCAACAACCGGGACGGATATGCCGGGACGCGAAATAGTCATAGGTGTGACCGGCGGCATAGCCGCGTACAAGGCCGCGGACATCGTCTCGACCCTTCGGCAGAAAGGGTACGGGGTGACCGTGGTCATGACGGAGTTCGCGCAGGAATTCGTCGGGCCGCTCACCTTCCGGACCCTCTCCGACAGACCCGCGGTTACCGGCTGGTCGATGGATGGGGCCGACCACGCCCCGCAGCACATCTCGCTGGCGCGCCTGGCCGATGTGATGCTCATAGCGCCCTGCACGGCAAACATCATCGGAAAGATAGCCCACGGCATCGCCGACGACATACTGACCACCACGGTGCTCAGCGTCACCTGCCCGGTGGTCATAGCCCCGGCCATGAACAAGGACATGTACCGCAATCCCGCCGTCCAGGACAATCTCGCCCTGCTCAAGAAGCGCGGCGTACAGATGGTCGAACCAGAGGAGGGTTTTCTGGCCTGCGGAGAGGTCGGCATGGGCCGCCTGGCCGACACGGCGAGGATTGTCGAGACGGTGGAAAGACTCGCACAGGCGGAGAAAAAGGGGAAATAATGAAATCGTTTCAAGTTTAATGTTTCAGGTATCCGGCTGCGGACTTTGGACCGCTTGAAGCCCGGAGCATTGAACTCGCAGGACGGCCGTTGGGAGGGGAGAATCATGCGCTTCCTTGTTACCGCAGGACCAACCCGTGAATACATCGACGCCGTCCGTTTCATCAGCAATCCCTCCACGGGCGAGATGGGCCTTGCCGTGGCCCGGCGCGCTCTTCAGGCCGGCCATGACGTGGCCCTCATCCTCGGCCCCTCCCCGCTGGACCCCCCGCCCGAAGCGCACACAATCAGGGTCATCTCGGCACAAGAAATGCTCGACGCCGTCGGCGCCGAATATGAGAAGTGCGACGCGCTCGTCATGGCTGCCGCCGTCTGTGATTACAAACCAAGGGTTGCAGGCAATCACAAAATCAAGAAAGGAGACCGGCCTCTCACGCTGGAGATGGTGCGCACACGCGACATATTGCTGGAGATGGCCCCCCGAAAGGGCGCGCGCATAAATGTCGGCTTTGCCCTGGAAGTCCGGGACCCGCTTAAACATGCCCGGGAGAAACTCGCAAGCAAGGGGCTGGATTTCGTCGTGCTGAACTCGCCGTCGGCCTTCGGCGCAAAGTCCTTGGACGCATCAATCATTGCCCCTTCGGGCGGCACGGACGAGTTCAGGGAAATCACAAAGGACGACCTGGCCGCCGTCATCGTCAGCCGCGTTGAGCAACTCCGCGCATCTTCCGAGAGAAGGGCATGACGAACCGCACCATCATAATCATCGCCGTGGCGCTTATCGCGGTGCTGGCAATACTCGTCAACACCATATTGCAGGAGCACAGCCTGAGGGCGCGGCTGGACAAGGCCATCCAGGCGCTCGACAGCGATGACCCGGGTGCGCTGGCCGGGGCGCGGACCATACTGGACGAACACCGCAACCGCGCCTTGCCGCTTCTCGTCAACGCGACCACCGACCGGAACGAGACGCGCCGGGCGAACGCCGTTAACGTGCTGGGCACATTTGCGCCGTACCTGACAGAAAAGCAGCGCGCCGAAGCCGTCAAGGCCATAAGTACCAGGCTGAACGACATCGACCCGCAGGTCCGCAAAGCCGCCGTCCTGGCCCTGACCAGGGACTTCAAGCACGGCCCTTGCAGCGACTCGCTGCAAACCATCTCCGGCGCCGACGCCGATGTCGAGGTGCGCATGGCCGCGCTCACCGGGCTGGGCTGCATCGGCGGAACCGAAGAGACGCAATTCCTCGTGAAAAAACTGGACAGCAAAGACGACCACATCGTCGTCGCCGCGTCACACGGCCTGGGGCTGACCGGCCGTGCCGACGCCCTGAGGGCGCTGCTCAAAGCGCTGAAGAGCAAGCGAGGCCTCGCCATCCATACGGAGCAACTCATTGCCGTCGCCGCGCTGGCCGGCGACCTGAAGGTAAAGGGCGGAGCGCTCAACGGCGAGGTCATAGACGCCCTCGACGAACTCTTCCGGAAGACAAACCCGGACACACTGCGCATCCAGGGCCACGTCGATATGACGGGGGGCCTGGCCTCACCCGAACCGTGGGAGTTCCTGTTGACATTACTGAACGCCTATCACGAATGGGGCCATGGGGAGAAAATTAAACTTTTCTTCGAGAGGATAGGCACAACCACCGGCGAAGAGCGGCGGATGTATGAGGACGCCGTCAGCAAGTTCATCTACAACATGCTGACCGAGGGCCTCATTCGCGGGGAAGAGATTAAGGTCGTTGTGGAGATGAGCGAAGCGGACACGAAACTGATGCTGTTCATCAGCAAGGAACTGATTGACCTTATTGAAACGGAGAGCAGGGATTTCGCGCTGAAAAATCTCCGCGCTATTACACGCTTGAACTTCGGCGGGGATGTGGTAAGGTGGCGCGAGCAGTACGAGAAATGGGCCACCGGCCGGGAAAAGTTCAAAGTCGAACCGTTGAAATGACTCCGCAAAAAGGGGGCGGTTTTGGTCCCCTGATGGATTATGCCGAAAAGGAGCAAAAAGATTTGAGTATTGAACTGAGGGTACACAGGCTGCCCGGGGCGGAGGACGTGCCGCCGCCGCGCTACATGAGCGAAGGCGCCAGCGGTATGGACCTTTGCTCGGCAACTGACCACACAATTACGCTGAAACCCGGCGATGTCGCCCTGGTGCCGACCGGGATACGGATAGAACTGCCCCCGGGATACGAGGCCCAGATACGCCCGCGCAGCGGACTGGCCGCAAAACACGGCCTCACCGTCGTCAACGCGCCCGGCACGATCGACAGTGACTACCGCGGCGAGGTAAAGGTCATCTTGGGAAACATCGGCCGCGAACCGGTCGAGATAACCCGCGGCATGCGCATCGCCCAGATGGTCCTGCAGCAGGTGGTACGCGCAGAAATCGTGGAATGCGACGACCTGAACGAAACCCCCCGCGGCGCCGGAGGATTCGGACACACGGGGCAATAGACGGGACGAGAGATTGGGGATGCGGGATGAGTGAGAATGGCCAAAGGCAATAGTAGCGAGCGGGCAGGCGAGCAGGGGATAACTCTGCTGCTGCCTTTTGCCCGCCGCCCCTTCGGACTTTGCAACTTTGAAACGGAATGGACGAAATACTGAAAGCGATAATACTGGGAATCGTCCAAGGACTCACGGAATTCCTGCCGGTGAGCAGTTCCGGGCACCTGGCGGTAATCGAATACGCCTTCGAGAAATTCGGCGGCGGGAGCGAGTTCTTTACCGAAAACATATTCTTTGATGTAACGATGCACTTCGCCAGCGTACTCGCCGTAATCCTGTTCTTTCGCAAACGCATTATCGATATATTCAGGCAGGGCAATCGCCGCATCCTGCTGCTTATCGTCGTCGGCTCCATACCGGCCGGCATCGCGGGAGGCCTGTTCTCCAAACTGGAGACAATCGAGTCCATAAAGACCATGCCGGTTATCATCGGCGTATGTTTTCTGATAACGGCGGCCCTTCTGAAATTGAGCGATTACGGCCGTGAGGCGGGCGTGGAATTGCGCGCGACGGGATTCGGGCGCTCGCTCCTGGTCGGCACCGGCCAGGCGATAGGCATCCTGCCGGGTGTCTCGCGCTCCGGCTCCACGATATCGGTGGGACTGCTCACCGGGCTGAAGCGTGAAGACGCGGTAACGTTCTCCTTCTTCCTTGCAATACCTGCTATTCTCGGCGCGACCGCCGTGGAGGCGATGAAACTGGCGAGCGGCCGTAACGACGTCGCGTCCCACGCCCCGGCGATAATTGCGGGCTTCGTCGTTTCGTTCGTCGTCAGCCTGGTCGCAATAAAGTTGCTTCTTATAATCGTGCGCTTGAAAAAATTTTCGTTGTTCGCATACTATTGTCTTGTTGCGGCGGCTGCCACGTTCGTCGTAGTCCTGATTAAATAAACATTCAAGTTGACTGACTTTTTCTGGATGATGGTGGGTGCTTGATTATAATCTGCTGTTTCACAAGACCTTACGGTGACAGTCACCAATCTACGATCCGTTCCGACAGGGGCGGAACGGCTCCGTAATTGGTGACAGTCACCGAGGTTAACAAAAACTCAGTCAACTTGAGTAAACAGGAACTCGAATCGCCTGTCCCGAGCAAAGCGAGGGGGACTGAAGCGGATTTATTTTTCCCCTTTGAACCTCTGAACTTTTGAGACTCGCGTGATAATGAGTCGCGCTGACTTCACAACCTATCTCGTCGGTATATGCCTGTGCGGATTGTCGCTGTTCGGTTTCCTCAGCATGGTCTCGTACGACCCCGCCGCGTCCGCATATACGGGTGAGGCGGACAAGACCACCACAAACGTCTGCGGCTGGGCGGGCAACGACCTGGCGCGCGACCTGCTCTGGACATGGGGCTACGCTGCCTTTGTCATTCCGCTCCTTCTCATTTTCTGGGCGTATCTCATCATACGCCGCAGGGAGGTGAGGCGCGTCTGGCTCAAGGTCTTCGGCTCTATCATGCTGCTGTTCGTCTGCTCGGGCCTGGTCGGGCTCATCTTTCAGGACGGCGGCGTGAATCTGATGGGGGGCGTGACGGGCCACTTCGTCGGTAAGGTCATCCTCGGCAAGGCCGGCGTGTTCGGCGGCTTCGTAATCCTGCTTACCTTCCTTGCGGTGTCGCTGTTCTTTATTGGGGAGGCGGCGGTCTATCATGCCGTCGCCGCCGCTGTCGCAAAGGCCATCGCGCAGGCCGGCGTCGCCCGGGCGCGGTTCGTCCGCTGGCGCGAGTCGCGCCCCAGGCGGGAGGCGGCGAAGTTCACCCCGCGCGTCAAGCGCAAGCGCGCCGGCGAGGCGATAAAGAAGGGATTGGATGCGAAGGCCGAACCGGCGCCCTCGCAGCCGGCGCGTCCGCCGGTGCACCTTTCCCGGCCGGTGCCGCCGCCCGCCTCGGGCCGGAGCTACGTGCCGCCGCCGCTCGACCTGCTCGATGAGCCTTCGCCGGTCAGCGCCGCCGGTACGAAAGGTTTCATCAATGAGAGCATCGAAACGCTCAACAGGGCGCTCGAGGATTTTGCCGTTGACGCGGCGGTCGTCGATTACAAGCGCGGCCCCTCCGTCACGATGTTTGAGATAGAACTTGCCGCCGGGGTAAAAGTCCAAAGGATAATGGCCCTCAGCAACGACCTGGCCATGGTGCTCAAGACGAGCGGCCTGCGCATCATCGCGCCCATACCCGGCAAGTCCACCGTCGGCATCGAGGTGCCCAACCGCGCCAAGGAACTGGTCCGCCTGAAGGAGTTGCTCCAGTCCGAGCGCCTGAGAGATAACCTCATACGGATACCGCTCCTTATAGGCAAGGACACCTCCGGCCAGCCGTGCATCGAGGACCTGGCCCGCATGCCGCACCTGCTCATCGCCGGCACCACCGGTTCCGGCAAATCAGTCTGCATCAACGCGTTGATCCTCAGCATCCTCTACCGTCGCGCGCCCGACGAGGTGAAACTCATCCTCGTCGATCCCAAGATGGTGGAACTGTCCGGCTACAAGGACATCCCCCACCTGATGACGCCGGTGGTTACCGACATGAAGAAGGCCCCCGCCATACTCGACTGGGCCGTGAAAAAGATGGACGACCGCTATCGCCTGTTCCACCAGTCCGGCGTGCGCTACATTGACGACTACAACCGGCTGGGCCGTGAGCGCATAGAGGAGATATTCGCCGATGCTGAAGGAGTCGGCGGCGAGGAGATACCCTACCACCTGCCGCACATCGTCATCATCATAGACGAGTTGGCGGACCTGATGATGGTCGCCGCAAAGGAGATACAGAGCAACATCACGCGCCTGGCGCAGAAATCCCGCGCGGTCGGGCTGCACGTGGTGGTGGCCACCCAGCGCCCGAGCGTCGATGTCATTACCGGACTGATAAAGTCCAACATTCCCGCGCGCATCGCCTTCCAGGTCGCCAGCAAGGTCGATTCGCGCACTATCCTGGACAAAAACGGCGCGGAGAAACTGCTCGGCTCGGGAGACCTGCTCTTCCTTGCGCCGGGCACAT
>QNCA01000031.1 GCA_003644325.1 Planctomycetota bacterium | reverse complement strand
GTAATGCCCTTGAGGCTCGGCCCGGGTATCCTGCGGATTTGCGGCAAAAGGTTTCCCCCGCGCTCTATCGGTCCCGCGACCAGTTGCGGGAAAAACGCAACGTACGTGGCGAAGTTTATGAAGTTCCGTTCGGCGCGGAGTTTTCCACGGTACACGTCGATGGTGTAACCCATCGTCTGGAACGTGTAGAACGATATTCCTATCGGCAGGATGAGGCGTATGGCGGGTGAACCGCCCAGGTCCATCCCGAGGCCCTCCGTCATGGCGTAAAAGGAGTCCATGAAAAAGCCGGCGTACTTGAATGTTGCCAGGATGCCCAGGTTCACCACGACGCTCAGCGTCAGCCATGCGCGGCGGGCTTTCGGGTCAGTCGATTTGTCGATTTGTCCTGATGCGACAAAGTCGGTCAGCGTGGAAACGATGATGAGCGAGCAGAGCGGTACGTTCCAGTAGCCGTAGAACACATAGGAGCCGGCGAGAATGAGGAGTCTCCGGGCGGACCGCTTGCGCACGGCCGTGTAAAGGCAAAAGAATATGATGAAGAAAACGAAGAAAACTGAGGAGTTAAACGTCATATTCCTGTTTCCCGCGTTCAGCGGACGCGATGAGATTCACACGGGATTCACGATTTCGGACGCGGACATGGCGCATCCGCGGGAGCGGATGTAAAAGCCCAATCAAAATATCGTCAAGGCAGAGGTTGCGGCTTTAGTAAAGGCGTGAGCGGTACGGGTGTTACTGCCTTGCGGCTTTCCGGGCCTTCTCCGGCACCATCCCGCGCTCCCCCGGCGGGCGGTATTACTCACTCCATTCTTTCAGTTTTGCGATGCGCTCGGCCTCGGCGTCGGCCTTGTCGAGTTCCAGGGCCAGTTTTTCTTTCCATTCCTCCAGTTCCGTTTCCGTGGCATCGCTCGCGACGTTGTACGGGCCGACGTATGAAAGGGCGATTGTGGAAAAGGGCTTGGGGATTTTCATGCCGGACCAGTCCTTTACCTGCCAGCAATTTGAGAAGCCGACGCCCATCAGGTAAATCGGCGCCCCTGTAGTTTTGGAGAGATAGACGGGACCGTCCTTGAATTTCCTCGCGGGGCCGCGTGGGCCGTCGGGGGTGAAGGCGATGATGTCGCCCTCCTCGGCCAGCCGCAGCAACTCTTTCATGGCGCGCATGCCGCCGCGTGTGGACGAGCCGCGCACGGGTATGTAGCCGCCCTTTTCTACGATACGGCTTATCAACTCCCCGTCGCGATGGCGGCTGATTACGATGTGAACGCCGCGATTGCGGTGTTTGTGATACGGGACGAGGAGGTTGCCGTGCCAGAAGCAGTAGATGCCGGTCTTTTCGCGGTGAGAATACTGCCATTCCTGATGTTTGAGGTTTATGACGCGAACCCTGACGGTAAGCATCAGTAACCGAAAGAGGAAGCGGCCTGCATACGGGGCTATGTTGTTCTGCAGCCAGACGAGAAACTTCTTCATCCTTTTTTTTCTCGATCGCCGCATTATCCCGCCGAACCGGTTTTTACGGAACGGAACATCTTGCCCGCCTTGTAAGAAGAGCGCACAAAAGGCGCCGAGGCCACTCCTCGGAATCCCATCGCGCGGGCGTCCCCGGCCATCTGTTCGAATTCCTCGGGCGTGACGAAGCGTGCAATCAGCAGATGTGCCTTCGACGGGCGCAGGTACTGACCTATCGTAAGGAGGTCGCAGCGCGCCGCTCGCAGAGCGCGGAGCACGTCGAGCAATTCCTCCCGCGTCTCGCCCAGGCCGACCATCAGCCCGGACTTTGTGATGATGTCCGGATTCAACTCTTTCGCGCGGCGCAGAACCTCAAGAGATCTCTGGTAGTCCGCCTGTGGGCGGACCGTCGGATATAGACGGGGAACGGTCTCGACGTTGTGGTTGAAGACGTCCGGCCGGGCCGCGATGACGCGCTTTATGTCTTCTTCGCTTCCTCGGAAGTCCGGGACGAGCACTTCGATGGAGGCGTCCGACGCGGCGCGAATGGCGGCGATGGTCTTCGCAAAGTGTTCGCTGCCGCCGTCGGGCAGGTCGTCGCGGGTGACGGACGTGATAACTGCGTGGCGGAGTTTGAGCGCTGCGACCGCCTCGGCGACGTTTTGCGGCTCACTCTCATCAACGGGCAGGGGCTGACCGCCGGGTATGGCGCAGAAGCGGCAGTCGCGCGTGCAGACATTGCCCAGTATCATGAACGTGGCCGTGCCTCGCCCGTAACATTCGGGCAGGTTGGGACACTTGGCGCCCTCGCATACGGTGTGCAAATGCAACCGCTCCAGCAACCTGGAAACGACCATGGAGCGGCTTTCCCGCGGCAGGTTTTTCTTGAGCCACGGAGGCAGCGACGACTTACGAGGTCGTCTCATACAATTCCACGCCCTTGTTGACTGCTTCCTTGTTCGCGGGGATGAAGCGCTCCTTCTTGCCGCCCAGGAATGAGGGCAGCGCATCGAAGAATTTCTGCTTGTCGGTCAATCCCCTGACCTTGTTATAGACACCCAGTATTATCATGTTGGCCAGGCGCACATTGCCCATCTCATTGGCTATTCGGGTGGCGGGCACCTCCAGCAGCCGGACATTCTCCGGCGGATCGACGGGGTTAACCAGTGAGGTGTTGACTATGAGCAAACCGCCGGGCCTGACCGAGTTTTTGAACTTTTCGTACGACGGCTGGTTCATGACGATGACGGTATCGGCCTCATCGACCATGGGCGAATCAATTTCGTCGTCGGAGACGATTACGTTGCAGTTGGCGGTACCGCCGCGCATCTCGGGGCCGTAGGAGGGGATGTAGGTGACGTGTTTGTCCTCGTGCATCATGGTAAAGGCAACAAGTTTTCCCAGGAACATGATGCCCTGTCCGCCGAATCCGGCGCAGATTATCTTTTCTTTCATTTATCCGCTCCTGTTTCAGTTCGGTCTTTCTCAGCGCCTTTGTCGCGGAAAACACCCAGGGGAAAGACCTTTTCCATGTGTTCGACAGACCACTTCATGGCGTCGGGCGGTGACATACCCCAGTTGGTCGGGCAGGTGGAAATGACCTCGACGAACGTGAACCCCCGCTCCTCTACCTGGTAGTTAAACGCCTTGAATATGGCCTTCTTCGCCCTGCGGATTTTCGCGGGCGTCGCGACGCTGACGCGCTCGATGTAGTAAGGCGCGTCCAGCGTTGCCAGCATCTCGCAGGCCTTTATCGGGAAGCCTTCGTTTGAAGGCTTGCGACCGTAGGGCGTGGTTTCGGTCTTCTGGTCTACCAGCGTTGTGGGGGCCATCTGGCCGCCTGTCATGCCGTAGATGGCGTTATTGAGGAAGATTGTGGTGAAGTGCTCGCCACGGTTTGCGGCGTGTATGATTTCCGCCGTGCCGATGGCGGCGAGGTCGCCGTCGCCCTGGTAAGTGAAGACTATGCAGTCCGGCCGCACGCGCTTGAGGCCGGTGGCGGTGGCCGGCGCGCGTCCGTGCGCCGCCTCGATGGTGTCCACGTCGATATAGTTGTACATCAGAACCGCGCAGCCGACAGGGGCCACGCCTATCGTGCGGTCCTGAACGCCGAGTTCGTCGAGCGCCTCGGCGATGAGCCTGTGCGCTATGCCGTGCCCGCAGCCGGCGCAATAGTGCGTCGAAACGGGGAAAAGCGATTTCGGATGACTTTTAGTGGTTTGCATGTATTCCTCACAGTTTTTCCGTAAATATTTTTTCAGCCTTCTGAACGATCTCGGTGGCCGAAGGGACCTGGCCGCCCATGCGCCCGTAGAAGAATATGGGACGGGTATCCTTGACCGCCAGGTAAACGTCCTCTACCATTTGGCCGGCGCTCATTTCCACGACCAGCGCCGCTCTTGCCTTCTTGACGACCTCGCTCAAAGCGGTGTAGGGAAACGGCCAGAGTGTGATGGGTCTGAATACGCCGACCTTGCGGCCCTTTTCGCGCAGGGTTCGCATGGCTTCCTTCGAGTTCCGCGCACAGGTACCGTAGCCGATGAGGACGAGGTCGGCATCCTCGACCATCCTGGTCTCATAGCGGACCTCGTTTTCTTCTATTTTCATCAGTTTTTCCTGGATTATCTTGTTCCAGGCTTCAAGTTCCGGTTCTTTCAGGTAGAGTGACCTGATTATGCGCCTCTCGCGGCCCTTCTTGCCGGTAAGTATATAGTCTTTGGGCGGCATCTCGGCCTTCGGACGGGGCTTGAATTCGACCGGCTCCATCATCTGGCCCATCCTGCCGTCGCTGAGTATGAGGACCGGGTTGCGATATTTGTCCGCCAGGTCAAAGGCGTCCTGGATGAGTTCGGTTCCTTCCTGGACGGTCGAAGGCGCAAGGACGATACAACGGTAATCGCCGTGGCCGCCGCCCCTGGTGGCCTGGAAATAGTCGCCCTGGGCCGGGGCGATGTTGCCCAGCCCCGGGCCTCCGCGCATTACGTTTAGGATGACCGCGGGCAACTGGTCGCCGGCGATGTAGGAAATGCCCTCCTGCTTCAGCGATATTCCCGGGCTGGAGGAGGATGTCATGGCCCGGCCCCCCGCGGCGGCGGCGCCCATGACCATGTTGATGGCGGCGATTTCGCTCTCGGACTGGATGAAGACGCCGCCGACCTGCGGCATGCGACGCGCCATGTATGCGGTGAATTCGTTTTGCGGCGTAATGGGATAGCCGAAATAGTACCTGCAGCCCGCCTGTATGGCGGCCTCGGCCATTGCATCGTTGCCTGTCATTAGTTGCTTCATGTCTTTGTTCCCCGGGTGATTGTTTACGCGCTTTTTTGGATTTTCTCTTCCTTGTACAATTCAATGCAGACATCGGGGCATATCAGCATGCATGAACCGCAGCCTATGCAGCCCCCGACGTATTTTGCAGGGTTTACACCCTTAGCGTTGACGACGCTCGTGTCCAACTCGATGCAATCCTTGGGACAGGCCGAGATGCACAACTCGCATCCCTTGCACCGATCCGTCACTATCTCGATGTAAGGCTTCTTAGTCTCCGGCATTGTTGATTTGCCCTCCCCAGTTAAGTTTCTCTCGCAGGGTCTCAAAATAACTGCGAGTCTTCAGTTCGATGAGTTGAAAGTAGTATGGCGATTTCGTAATGCGTACCCTGTCCCCCTTTTCAAGGTCGTATACCAACTGACCGTCTATTGTCAGCGATGCATCGGGCGACGCCGGGTCCAACTCTATTTCTATAACCTTTTCGCAGGAAACTACAAGCGGCCTGGCCGAAAGCGTGTGCGGGCAGACAGGCGTCAGGACGAACGCCTGTATGCCCGGCTCCACAATCGGCCCGCCCGAAGATAGGGAATATGCCGTGGAGCCCGTGGGCGTTGAAACCACCAGGCCGTCGCTCACGTACGTGGCGATGTATTCATCGTCGATATAAAGCCTTGTGCGTATCACCCGCACCTGGGTATGTGAAACCACCGCGTCATTGGCGGCCAGTGACTTCTCGACAACCTTGCCCCCCCGCCGGAGGTCGCAATGCAACACCGTTCTCTGCCGGCAGACCGTGCTGCCGTCGCGCAGGTGCGCTATCACGTCTTCGATATCTTCCTCGTGGAATTCCGCCAGAAAACCGAACTTGCCCAAGTTCAATCCCAGTATCGGAATCTGGCGAGAGCCCATTCGCCTGACCGTTGCCAGTATCGAGCCGTCCCCCCCGATCACAACCGCCAGGTCCGCTTGGACCTTTTCCAAATCCAGGTCGTTCGCGAGGTCCTCGGCCACAATGTCAAACTCTTTCGCCAGATGCGGCCGGAGGCGCTTCGCAACGGCGGCCACCTCCGGCTTCTCGGGATATCCCAATATCACTATTTTCTTTTTCATCTTTTCCCCTCCACCCGGCTTTCGGCGCCTCTTCCGCTGAAGCGCCGCATTATGCGCTCGCTGATACCGCTCGCCGACAATCCCAGTTCCCGTAATAATATCTCCCTGCCGCCGTGCTCCACGAACATGTCCGGCACGCCCAGGCAAACTACATGACTGGAGTCCACGCCGTTGGCGCTGAGCATCTCAAGCACCGCCGAGCCGAACCCCCCGGCAATCGCGTGATCCTCCACGGTCACGGCAAAGGGATGCCCCTCGACTACCTGTAGCAGCAACAGTTCGTCGAGCGGCTTGGCGAACCGCGCGTTCACAACGGTAGTGTGCACCCCCTCTTCATCCAGCAGGCGCGCCGCGTCAAGCGCCGGGCAAACCATCGCGCCATAGGCTATAATCGCGCCGTCGCGCCCGTCGCGAAGGATCTCGCCGCGTCCGATTTCCACGTCGGGTTTCGTGTGATTTATGTCCTCGCGAGGACACCTGGTCCGAGGGTACCGTATGGCAAACAGGCCTGTACAGTCAACCGCGAGCGCAAGCATCCGCTCCAGTTCTCCCGCATCCGCGGGCGCCATCAGCGTCGTGCCGGGTAGATGCCGCAAATAGGCGATGTCGTACAACCCGTTATGGGTCATCCCGTCGCCCCCTACCACTCCCGCACGGTCCAGCGCCAGCACGGCGTCGGCCTTCTGCAGGCAGAGGTCGTGGAATACCTGGTCATAGGCCCTCTGCAGGAAGGTCGAGTACACGGCTACCACCGGCTTGATGCCGGCGGCGCTCATGCCGCTTGCCAGACCGACCGCGTGCTGTTCGCAGAGCCCGACGTCGTGGTACCTGTCCGGAAACTCCCCGGCGAACTTCGACAGACCAGTGCCGTCGGGCATCGCGGCGGTTATTGCGACGATTCGCTCGTCTTCACGCGCCAGTTTGCAGAGCGCCTCCGAGAAGACTTCGGTATAAGAACGCTCCCCCTGGCCGACGTATTCCTTCATCAGTTCGTCGTCTTCGGTTTTAATCCTGGTGGCGGAGCGGCTGTGATAGCGCGTCGGCTGGCGCACGGCCTGCTTGTGGCCCCGGCCCTTCTGGGTAAGAACGTGCAGAAGTTTCGGCCCTTCCCTGTCCTTGATGTTTTCAATGGTGCGGATGAGCGATTTAATCTTGTGGCCGTTGACGGGACCGAAATACTGGAAGCCCAGTTCCTCGAAAAAGTAGCCCGGCACCAGGCCGCGGGCGATGATCTGCTGGAGGTGCAGGAGGGCCTTCTGCATCTTCTCGCCGATTACCGGTATGTCTTTGAGGACAACGTGGACTTCCTTTCGGGCCTCGCCGAAGAGTTTGCCCTGTCGCAGGCGATTGAAGTAGTCCGACAGCGCACCGACGGAACGGGATATGCTCATCTCGTTATCGTTAAGCACCACGAGGACGTCGCTCTTCAGCGTGCCGCCGTGGTTGAGCGCCTCAAAGGCCATCCCGCTGGCAATTGCGCCGTCGCCGACCAACGCAACGGCGTGACGATTTATGCCGTTCAACCTGTCGCCGCACTCGAGTCCCAGCGCCATGGAAATAGCCGTGCCCGCGTGGCCGGTGTCAAAGGTGTCGTAGACGCTTTCCTCGCGCTTTGGGTATCCCGACAATCCCTTGTACGTGCGCAGTGTTTCAAACGCTTCCCTGCGACCCGTAAGTATCTTGTGGGCGTAACACTGATGCCCGACGTCGAAGATGAGCCTGTCCACCGAGAAGTCATAAACACGGTGCAATGCTATAATCAATTCCACCACGCCCAGATTGCTGGCCAGGTGGCCCCCGGTGCGGGTGACCACGCGCGTTATGAGTTCGCGCACCTCCCGCGCCAGCCGCGTCAAGTCCTTCATGGACAACCGCTTCAAATCATCGGGCGAGTTAATGCCCGGCAGCAATGGCGGTCCTGCGGTGGTCATCTTCGGAAAGTTCCCAAACAGGGTCGTTTCGAGTAAAATTAGAAAATTCGATATTATATGCAATTCCTTCCAGCCGTCAAGCGCCTGTCAAGCAGAGGCTGGGAAGGACCCCGGACATCGTACCCCCTTTGGTCTGCGCGCAATGAGCAGGGGGAGCCCTAAATTTTCGCAGGCGCACCCTTTTCACCCGGCGTGCGCGCTTTGGGATTGCAACTTTCGGGCAAACTGTGTTAATATGGCAACGTATCAGAAAGGGCGGCGGGGCCGCCCTTCTACGTTTCGCACCAGGGGACAGAACCCTGTAACCCGGCTTGTGAGGTAGATTAATGGAGAAGACAAGTAAAAAGGTGGAAATTTCCCTCCGGGCAAAAGAGATGCCCGCTTCCCCCATCCGCAAGACCGAACCGTATGCCACCGCCGCCATGAAAAAGGGCCTCACGGTGTACGGCCTGAATGTCGGCCAGCCCGATATCGAGACTCCGCCGGCTTTCTTTGAGGCGGTGCGGAACTTCCCCGGGAAGGTGGTTGCCTATCAGCGGTCGCAGGGCGACCTGGAATACCTGGAGGCATTGGCGGGCTATTACAGGCGCTGCGGCTATGATGTGAGCGAGGAAGATATCGTTGTGACGACAGGCGGCAGCGAGGCGATAATATTTGCGGCGCAGGCGACCACGTCCGTGGGCGACGAGATTATTGTGTTCGAGCCGTTTTACACGAACTACAATGGCTACGCCGTGATGTGCGGCGTGAAGTTGGTGCCTGTGACAACCAGGGCGGAGGATGGGTACCACCTGCCGCCGAAGAAGGAAATCGCAAGCAAAATTACCCCGCGCACCCGCGCCATACTGGTCTGCTCCCCCAATAACCCCACCGGCACGGTGCTCAGGCGCGAAGAAATGGAGATGCTCGCCGAGATAGCGCTGGAGAAAAATCTTTTCATTATTTCCGACGAAGTGTACCGTGAATTCGTATATGAAGGCGAGCACACGGGAATACTGGAGTTGCCCGGACTGGAAGACCGCGCCATTCTGATGGACAGCATCTCGAAGCGCTACAGCATGTGCGGGGCCAGGATAGGGTGCGTGGTGAGCCGGAACAGGGAATTGATAAGCGCCTGCATTCGTTACGGCCAGGCGCGGCTGTGCTCGCCCACGCTGGAGCAGCACGGAGCGATAGCGCTGACCCGCCTGCCCGGGACATACTTCGACGGGGTGCGCGCTGAATACCGCAAACGGCGCGACTTAACCATAGATGCGCTGCAGCGAATGGACGGCGTGATGTGCCGCAAACCGAAAGGGGCCTTCTATGTGATGGCCCGGCTGCCGATTGACGACACGGATGAATTCGCCAAGTGGTTGCTGACGGATTTCCATGTTGACAACGAGACGGTGCGCGTCTCGCCGGGGGCGGGGTTCTACGCCACCCCCGGCAAGGGAAAGGACGAAATCAGGCTGGCTTACGTCCTGGAAAACAAAAGGCTCGAAAGGGCCTTGTATCTCCTGGAAAGGGGAATCAAAGAGTACAACAGAACTCAAGTTGACTGAGTTTTTGCCAACCTCGGTGACTGTCACTAATTACGGAGCCGTTCCGACAAGGTCGGAACGGGTCGTAGATTAGTGACTGTCACCGTAAGGTGTTGTGGAACAGCAGATTACAATCAAGTACCCACCATCATCCAGAAAAAGTCAGTCAACTTGAGAACAGAACAAGGGCATAAGTTGCCCTGGAGCCGCTATTGATTCGAGGCAAAGGATTCATAATTTTGGGAGATTCGTGATATGGAGGCGAGCGCAAACCAACTCGGCCTGCTT
>QNCA01000030.1 GCA_003644325.1 Planctomycetota bacterium | reverse complement strand
GGCCGGCCGTGCATGGCTCGGATTGCTTCAATAATCCCGCAGAACTTCCCCATGCTCTGCGCCTGGCGATTGGACAGCGGGGATTCCTTTGATTTGCCCGCAACGACGTCCAGCATGGTGGCGCCTTCACGGGAGGCGACGTCGGAGATCCTGGCCAGCGTCACCTTGCCTATGCCGCGGGGAGGCGCGTTGACGGCGCGCGCGAAACTGACCGCGTCGCCCGGGTTGACCGCCAGGCGCAGGTAGGCGAGGATGTCCTTAATCTCCTTGCGCCGGTAAAACGCGACCGCGCCCACAAGGGCGTAGGGGATATTGTGGTGGAGCATCACCTCTTCGAGCGGGCGGGACTGGGCGTTGGTGCGATAGAGGACGGCTATGTCGTGGTGTGCGTAGCCGTCGCTCACGCATTCGCCGATGAAGCGGGCGACGTTGCGCGCCTCTTCCTGTTCATCGCTCGATTCCATCACGGCGATTTCATCGCCTTCGGGGTTGTCCGTTACAAGTTCCTTTTCTTTTCGCTCGATGTTGTGCCTGATGAGTTCGGACGCGGCGCGCAGGATTTTCTTCGTGGAGCGGAAGTTTTGTTCCAGTCTTATAACCTTTGCGCCGGGGAAATCTTTTTCGAAGTCGAAGATGTTCTGCAGCGTGGCGCCGCGCCAGGTATAGATGGTCTGGTCGGGGTCGCCGACGACGCAGATGTTCTTGTGTTTGCACGCGAGTATCCTGGCAAGCAGGTACTGTATGCTGTTTGTGTCCTGGAATTCATCCACGGAGATGTATTTGAAGCGCTCGGCGTACTTTTGCAGAACGTCGGGGTTTTCCCTGAGCAGCCTGTAGCACATGAGCAGCAGGTCGTTGAAATCCATGCAGTTGTTTGAGTGGAGGGTTTCCTCGTACCTGGGGTAGAGTTTTGCGAGGGCCCTTTGCAGCGGGCCGCGGGCGCATGCGGCGTAGTCATCGGGCGTAACCATGCCGCGCTTGGCGGCGCTTATGATTTCGGCAAAGGCGTTGGGGCGAAAGGACGCCGAGTCCAGGCCCATTTCCTCCATGAGTGATTTAATACATGCGCGGGTGTCGGCGGAATCGTACATCGTAAAGTCGCTGGTGAAGCCGAGCCGGTCGGCATGCGCGCGGAGGATGCGCGCGCACATTGAGTGGAAGGTGGAGATCCAGGCGCGTGTCCGGCCCACAAGCGCCTCGATGCGTTCCTTCATTTCTCCGGCGGTCTTGTTGGTGAAGGTAATGGCCAGGATATTATAAGGGGGGACTGCATTCTGGATAAGGCGTGCGATGCGCGCCGTGACCGCCAGTGTTTTGCCCGAGCCGGCGCCCGCCAGTATCATCAGCGGCCCGTCCTGGTGCATTATCGCTTCACGTTGTGCGGGTGTGGCATTTTCGAGAAGGTTCATTCCATATATTGTCCATAAGGGCCGCATGGGGCCCAACCGCGCTCAATCAATGCTCAGAAATTGTCCCGGACCGGAAGGCGGCTTGCGCCCAAAGTTCCTGCGCGCCTCCGGCGCAATCCGGCCCCGTGCTATTCTTCCAATCTCTTTCCGACCTCTTCCGCGCGTTCTTTCCCCCCCAGGTCCAGGTACTTTCTGTAGTCTTCGCGCGCCTTTTCCTTGTCGCCGTCCTTGTAATACATATCGCCGCGCCACAGGTGGAGATTGGGCAGCATATAGTAGTTCGGGTCCATTCGCATGGTGTTTTCGATGGCCGCGAGGGCGGCTCTCATGTCGGCCTTCCTGCCGTTTTTCATGTAACTCTTGTAGTATGCCTCCGCGAGCGCACAGTAGTAAGACGGCGCTGAGGGCTCGGCCCTGACGGCGGACTTTATGTACTCGAGCCCCTGTTCAAATTCCTCGCCGTCCCTGTCGCACATTATCTTTCCGATGACGCAGAGGGCCGCCGCCGGTTTCGGCTTGAGGTCCGATTCGATAACCGGACGGATTATCTTCTCCGCCTTTTCGGCGTCGTCCAGTTCGAAGAGATAGACGTACGCGCGCGCGGCGTCGAGTTCCGGGCGGTCTTTCTCTCCAATGTTTTCGGAGACACGCTCAATCAGTTCTATGGCGCGGCGAGGGTGGCCTGCCTCAACGTAAAGTTTGGCGAAGTCGGCGGTCTCGGCAACGCTCTTGTCCATGCGCTCCAGGCACTTGTTGAAATATTTTTTGGCGGTGCTGGCGCGGTGGCGGTCGAGGTAGTAAATATCGGTAAACAGGTATGGTTCGGCCGGATTGTCGGCGCTTTCCGCGACGCTTCTGAAGAAATTCTCCGCTCCGTCGCGGCGCTCCTTGAGCATGCAACGTCCGATGAACATCTGAACGGCAGTATTGTATTTCCATCTCGGCAGGGTCTTCGCCCAGATCTCCAGGTTCTTGGGGTCGAAACTGACCGCCTGTCTGCCGAGACAGAGATTGGAAAGGGCCCGGAGGCTGACCGGGTCATTCCCGAGCGCGTACGCCTGCTTGAAATGTCCGACCGCCTTTTCGGGACTCCCCTGGTGCAGTTCGAGGAAGCCGAGAACGCGGTACGTGGCCGGGGCGTCGGGGTAGTACCTGTACAAGGCGTTTACAGCCGCCTCGGCGTCTTTCAGGGCGTCCTTATAATCTACCCGGGGGTCGGCAAGCGCCTTCAGCGATAATCTGGCAACGGCATCAAGCGCGGTGAAATCCCTGCCGTTGACGGCGAGCACCTTTCTGAAACACTCGCGGGCCTTGTCATACTCCTTCTTTATCATGCAGAACCTGCCGAGGGCGTTCCTAAGAGCGATACTCCCGTCGTTCTCTTCAAGCCCGCGCTCGACGACCTCTATCGCTTCGTTTATCCCGTCCGGGGACTCCTCAAAAATTGCGTCCGCCCACTGCACGTAAGCGGTATCAAGCATGGGGTCGATTTCGGTGGCCTTCTTAAACTGTTCTACGGCGCCGCGCGGGTCGCCCGTGAGCGCCTTCAGGCGCCCGTTGAAGACAAGGTAATGGGGGTTTTCGGGTTCGCGCCTGAGGAGGTCCGCCACGTAGTTCCTGGCCTTGTCTTTGAAGACACCCATGTGGCGGAAATAGAAACCGAGCAGGCGTTCCCGGTAAAGCAGCTCATCCGACTGCCTGTCGGAAGCCAGTCTGACTGCCTCGAGCAAGAGGTTCTCGGCCTTCCGGAGTTCCTTTCGGGTTCGGGCTTGCCGCTCGTAGAACGAACCGGCGCTTGCGTAAACCATGATGTCCTTGTCCTCGTCGTCGACGGCGTTTGCCTTCTCGACAGCCAGGTCGACGAGTTCCCCCGCCTTTCCGCTTTGCCCTTCCGAGATGTACATTTCGGCCTTCCAGATGTACATCTGGGTCGAGTCGGGATAGAGTTCGATGCCCTTGTTCAGGATTTGCTCGCGCTTTTCGCGGTATTTCTTTCTTTCCTCGTCGGTGGCGGCGGCATTTCTTCTGCGCTGGTAGAAGCGGGACATCTGTAGGATCAACTGCATGTGTTGCTGTTTGTCTTTGCGAATTTCTTCCTTGTCAAACGCCGTCTCCAATATTTTGCGCGCCTTGTCGTAGTCCCCATTCCTTTCTGCGATGATCGCCTCGGTCACGTCGAGGGTGAGTATCTCACGCGCCGTGGTGGCGAGTGCAAGGGCCTTCATCTTTTGCGCCATTTCCGCGGCCTTGTCGTTTCTCTGCATGTCGGAATAGAGTCTTATGAGCCGTTTGTAGACCAGGCTGAGTTCGCGCTTGTAGGCCTCCCCGGCGCTGTCTTCTTCCGGTTTATTCTCTGTCTGTTCGACTTGTTTTTCTCTGATTGCGGCGGATTGTTCATATAGTTTTACGGCCTTTTCACTGTTTCCTCCGGCGTCTTCGGCTTCCGCCAGCAGTCGCAGGTAGAGGGCTTTCTCGGGCGCGATTTCCAGCAGTTTTGCCAGGATTTTCCTGCTTTTGGCGTATTCTTCCGCCGCTTTTCGCATCCGGCCCGCTCGCGTCAGAATCCCGCCCAGATTGGTATGCACCACCGCCAGCCTGTGGTAGATATCCATACGGCCCCTGCTCACATCCAGCACCTTGTTGAACTCCAGTATTGCCGAGCGGTACCTGTCAACAGGGTCTACGCCCTTCTCGCCAAACATGGCGGCCTTCATGTACGCATCGCCAAGCGATTTGTGCAACTCCGCGATGTCCGGATGTTCTTCCATTGCGCTTTTCAGAACGGCGATTCTTTTGACGATATCTTTCTCCTTCATTGCGTTGTAGGTCGCTTCAACCAGCGCGGTCTCCGGGCGGTCCGCGTATTTTGCCTTCAGCGTTTTGATGTAACCTTCCGCCTCGCCGAAATCTTCCGTGTTTATGCATATATTCGCAAGGTTCATGTAAACGCGGAGGCCCATATCCCCCTTGTCGTCCTCGGGCACCTGCACCTGCTTATACCACTTCTTGGCGTCTTCCAGGCTGCCCCTGCCCAGCAATGTCTCCGCGTAGAGGAACTTTATCTTGTTCTTCTCTTCGTCCGACCGGCTGTTTTCGAGGTCTTGCCTGATGATTTCTTTTTCTCGCTTTGCGGCTTCATCGGCGGGAAGGTCCAGTGTTTGCGCTTTCAGGTAACGGCGGAATGCCCTGGGGTCTTCCGGCGCTATGTCGTGCAACTCCCTCGCGATACGGTTCAACTCTTCCTTGTCGGTGGGGCTCAGGGGGGTCACTTCACTATAGTAATCAAACAGGTGCAGCAGATATGCCTTGTACTTGTTTACGTAATCTTCCCTGGCGTCATCCGTTGTGGCGTGCCTCTTGATTTCTTGGAGCAGCGGCCATACCCTCTGTTCGAGGATGGCTATCGCAGCGGCGTACCTGTTGGCCCTCTTCCCGGCGATTTCGCACCTGGCCAGGCCGTAATATACGCCCAGTGTTTTTTCCCAGGCGGGGTACGAGGCCTCGCTCTCGGCTACGTGCTCGAAGCACTTCCTGGCCTGCTCGATTTCCAAGTTTGTAGTGATGCCGCGCAACCACATGTAGCCCATGAGCATCGTATATCTGTTTCGGTTGCCGCCGCTGTTTATCAGTTTGACGTATGTCTTCGCGGCGCCTTCCTTGTCGCCGATGGCCTCCTGGCAGTCCGCCATTATCTTCAGAACCGGCGGCTGCATGGGCAGATTCAGGTTCTCCGAGCGCTCCACGTATTCCTCGCATACCTGCTGCGCCCTCTTTATCTCGCCACGGCCGTAGAGAAGTTGCGCCAGGCGCCGGTATACCTCGGCGTTGGGCCTCGTCCCCGATTCTTTGGCCTTGTTCAGGTATTCCTCCGCCGTGGCCATGTCTCCCCGGGCCTGATAAAGCATGGCCAGGTGGTACGCGCCGGCCAGTCGCCATTGCGGCCCCTTCTCGTAAACTTCCATAAAAGATTTCCGGGCATCCTCGTACTTCTCATCAGCCAGGTCTATCCGTCCCCTGAGAATCAGGTAATCTCCGTTCTCCGGGTCTTCCCGCATGAGCCGTGCCAGGTGCTCGCGTGCATCCTTTAGGATTTCCTTCTCTCCTTGCCCGGCGATTGCCAGATAGAGGAGGACTAACTCATGGCGCACGTCCTTGTTGTCCTTGTCCTTCTGGAGCGCCGCCTCTATCTGTTCCCTCGCGTCTTCGAGACGCCCGTCCTGCTCGTAGTACTTGCCCAGTTCCAGGTGCATGGCAGGGGATTCGAGTTTTTCCAGCCCCTCCTTGAGCACCTTGCCCGCTTCTTCCGTCTTTCTGAGGCGCATCAGCAACTGCGCGTATCCGGTGTAAAAGGTCTCCGTCTTGTGGATGGAATCGTCCTTCATCGCATTCCTGAGGATTTGCTCCCCGGGCAGTTCCGCGGGCCTCGGGCCCATGGGGCTGACGCCGTAAAGGCACCTCCCCTTGCCTATCTCCAGCACCGTCTCTTCCATCGTTTTCTCGTCGGACACCTTGATGGCCTGATCGAAATGCTCTTTGGCCTCGTCGCGGAGATTTGCCAGAACGCTGTGAAGCTCCGTGTATCTCAAAGTGGAGGGATCGTCCAGCACGCCTATCTTTGCAAGAATTCCCTTCGTTCTCGCCGCCTTGGCTGGCTCCATTGTCTTAAGGTCAATCTCCGGAATCGGCTTGCCCTGATAGACCTGCCAGATGGTGTCTATCATCCGCAGGTATATCTTGCCGACTTCCAGGTAGATGTCCCTGAGGGTGAGTTCTTCGGGAAGTTTTGTTTCTTTCGCCAGGTCTTCGTAGACCTTCACGGCGTCTTGAAAGGCGGCCGTCACCTGCGCGTACGCGAGCATCCTGTCTTGCGTGGAAAGGTCCGCGCCTCCGATGCCGGGTATGAGCCGCTGCGATTCCTTCCGGGCGGCCCCCACCGTACCCTTGGCCAGGTAGTAGCGCAACTCGTTCTCCAGCGCCTTCTTGGACTCGACGTCGGTGGCGGCATACTCCGGATCGGCCTGCTTCTTGGCCTCCTGGGCACGCAGGGCCTTCTCCGCCAGTTTACTCACCGTTACCGGGTCGTAAAAATACTTGTCGTATATCTTGCATCGTTCGATCGCGGCGCCCATGTGCCATCGACAGTATTTCATCGCCTCGGCAAATTCCTTATCGGCCTTGTGAAACGCTTCGGCGGATTTCCTTCGGTCGTTCAAACTGTTTTCCGCTTCCAGCACGTAGCACTTCCCCAGGCCGTTGTGCGCGGGGAAATACCGCAGTTCCACGTTAATGGCGTTTTTGAAAGATTCCTTGGCCTTTTCGAGCGCTTCCCACGCCTCTTGCTCGGCGGCTTCCGCATCCGCAAGCCTGCCCTCCCCGGCGGCGGTTTTGGCGTCCTCAAACAACTTCTCGGCCTTCTCAAACGCCTGCCTGCCATTCCTCGTATGCTCGAACTCGTTGAGGTTGGTCATCTTCACAATCACATACAGCGCGGCGCCGAGCAACGCCAGGATGCTCACAACAACCGTCAACCTCAGTATGACTCCCGTGCTCTTCTTCATTGCTGGATGCTCCTGCCGATGAATGTGTTTTATGCGTACGCGGCCGTAACCGCTTATTTTGCCGGGTCAGGCAAGAATTTATTAAGTTTCTCCAGAAATACCGGACAGAATTTCTGCAGACGTTCCTCGGCCTCGCGTATCTTTTTCTCTTCGATCCCGCCCGGCACGGGCGAGCCAACGCCTATGATCGTGTAAAACTGAATCTGTGCCAGAAAGCCGATGCGCTTTCCAATCAGCAGTTTCCAGAAGTTCTCGAATTTTCCCACGGAGCGGTCTATCACGTCATTGCCGTTGTTGTTCATGTGGTAGTACACGAGTATCCACAATCCCCTGTCATTGTAAAAGACGGTCTTGGCCATAACCGTCTCCCCCCCGCAGTAGCCGGGGGTCTTGACTTCCACCACGCCCCTTCTCTCGCTGGTGTATCCATTGGCCGGGTAACATTCGTCCGGGTAATGTATCGCTCCGCGGTTGATTCCGCCCGATGCGCTCTTGTGGAAAGCGACATACGCCAGATTGAATTCATGCCGCTTTCTAAGTTTTTCGACGTCCTCCGGCTTGGCGCCCCGAGGAACAGGATAATACTTCATGTTAACAGCCGCGTCTGTCTCAGCCGCCTTGAGTATTATGTTGCCGATCTCTTCCTCAAACCCTATGTACTGAATATCCCCCTGCTTCAGGTCCATGTCGGTCGATACCGGTTCCCCGCCGTCCTGCTGCCGGGAAAAGGGCTTTCTTACCTTGCGTCCCCGGGCAAACTGACTCAGCGGTATCTTCGGCTCCAAACCCGCCGAACGCGCCTTCACGTAATCATGAAAGAAAAACAACGTCGGCCAGAACAACGCCAGCGCTGCCGTACACGCTATTCCAGGCCAGGATATGCGGTTGAGAACGGGGAATGTTTTCTTGACCGGGTTGTTCCCGGCTGCCGCGCGCGCAAACTCCACCGCCGGCTTGCCGAATATCCACGAAATCAACGCTCCCTCGCCAAACAGCAGCATGATTTCCACTATGTAGAAAACGATGCCCTCCGCCGTGTGTATGAACCCCGTCGCGGCCTCCGGGCCGAAATGGACCGCCAGCACTCCCACGCCCGCCACCCGCAGCATGTTCATTATAATCGCTATGGGTATGGCGCTGAGCGAGATGAATATCCTCGTGGGCAGGTCCCGCCGGGTGATATACGCAAACGCCACCGCAACCGCCGTGAGCGTCAGGAGCGACTTCATTCCGCTGCACGCATCCGCCACGTTAAGCGGCATGTCCAGATTCGGGATCGTTATGATGTTCCCGCTCAACTGCGCCCCTATGCCCAGAACGCTCAATATGGCAAACCCCGCCCTTGCCGCCAGATTCATCATCGGCACCGCCATGCGACGGTAAAGAAATGATGGTATCGGCATCATAAAAAGCAGAAACAGTATGGGGAACAGCAATTCCGCGAACATCCGCGTCCCCAGCAACATCCATATCGCCCCCCCAAGCAGGAATACCAGCGCACAGTACTTCACGAATTCCACCTGACCCAGTTCGGCCAACATCCTCAGACCCACCCCGAAAAGCAAAAGCGGCAACCCTAAAAACGTCGCCCGGACGGGCGTCGTTTTCAGCCGCTTCCACTTCAGCGCCACGAACACCGCCGAAAAGAACGGGATGGCCATGGCATACGCCGAGTCGATTGACGGCCTGTTCCAATCCATCCAGAGTTGGTGAAATGTGCCAAAGAACGCGTATATGCCAACCAATATCGCCCCCGCAATCGCCAATTCCGCGATCTTGTGGGGGCCCAGCCTGTTTCTGTCGGTATATTTTAATGCCTTGCCGGATGAATCAATCATTGCGCAAGAAACCCGTAATCAGTCGCCGAAATCCGCTGAGACCGGCGTCTCCCTTCTGCATCCTTCGAAAGATGCGACAAAACAGGAGAAGCGCCCCGCCTTTGCGCGGACGGAGCCCCCCTCCCCGCACGTGATTCTATCAACTAATAGATTGCAAGTCAAACAGCGCTCCATCCGCCCCGTTTCTCTGCATTTCCATCGTCAAATCCTCCCCCTAACTTGCGCCCGCTTTCCCGCCTTAAAAGGCCACACCGCGGGCTACGCATCATCACCACGCCGCGCCGTATTCCCCCGCAATTGACAATTCGCCCACATGCCATATAATCTCCCTCAGGTGACCCCATGACTGCCTACAAACTATTCGGATTTCTCGGCTTTACCCTCGGGTTTATGCTGTACCTGTCGCTCCTCTCGGCCATCCTCAAAAGAAAGATAAGGGCCAGGGGCGAGAAGGTTTTTTTGTGCCTTCTTATCGCCATATCACTCTGGTTGCTCGGCAATTCGCTCACCTTCTTCTGCGAACTGCTCTTCAGCCCCCGGGGCGCCCTCGAGTTCTCCCGGTGGCCGTATTTCAAGGTCTTCGATCTCATCTCCGGCCTGGGCATGCTGGCGGCGCCGCCGTTGCTGGTGCACGCCTTTCTGGCGCCCTTGCGCTCACGTTCCGGCAGCCGACTCGACGACGGGGCATCCTCCGCCCGGCGCCTGCGTGCCTCCCTGCTCGCCCTGACGGCGGATTCCGCCCTGGCGCTCTTTTATCTGCCGATGGTCTTCTTTCTGCCTTCCATTATATTTCTCCTTCACCCCGACAGCGCCTGGCTGCTC
>QNCA01000029.1 GCA_003644325.1 Planctomycetota bacterium | reverse complement strand
GCCCGGAAATATCCGGGAGCGGCCCTTCAGCGACATCTGGACCGGCGATGACCCCCTGCTCGCCGCCCTGCGGGAAAAGGAAAAAATGGTCAAGGGAAGATGTCATACCTGTCACTATCTGGACATATGCAAGGGAGGGTCGAGGGTAAGGGCCGAGGCGGTGTTCGGCGACGTATGGGCCGAAGAGCCCGCGTGCTACCTTACCGAAGATGAGATACACTCGTAGCGAGATCTGACATGGCCAAGACCGGGAAAAAGGCAAAGAGGAAAACGTCAACCGGAAAAAAGCACCTGCCCAGGCTGATAGCCTGGGAAACGACAAAGCGCTGCAACCTGGCCTGCGTGCACTGCCGCGCATCCGCCACGCAAGAAGCCGCGCCGGACGAACTGACCACGCGGGAGGGGCGCAAACTCCTGAAGAACCTCACGACGGTCGGCGCGCCGATAGTCATCCTCACCGGCGGCGAGCCGTTGCTGCGGGAGGACATCTTCGAGATCGCCGCGGCCGGCACGGAACTCGGCCTGCCGATGGCGCTCGCCACCAACGGCACGCTCATCGACGACAACGTCGCGAAACAAATCATTGAAAGCGGCATCCAACGCTGCGCGATAAGCATCGACGGCGTGAAATCGAGCACACATGACCGCCTTCGCGGCGTCAAAGGCAGTTTCAACTCCACAATAAAAGCGGCCAGCGTCCTGCGAGCGCACGGTATCGATTTCCAGATAAATACATCCGTTACCCGTGAGAACGAGCCGGAATTGCCGCAGATGGCCGGGCTGTTCGAGGCGCTCGGCGCGTCCGCCTGGCACGTCTTCATGGTTGTGCCGGTCGGGCGCGCGGTCGGCATCGGCGACGACCTGGTCGGCAAGACCCGCTACAACGAAATCCTCCACTGGCTCGCACAAAAGGCCCGGGAGACGCAGATGCAGATTAAGCCGACCTGTGCGCCGCAGTATCACAGGATAGTGAAGCAGAAACTCACGTACGGCGAGACGCAACTGGACGGCCGCGCCATGATGACCCGCGGTTGCCTGGCGGGGACCGGCTTCGCCTTCATCTCCGCAACCGGCGACGTCCAGCCGTGCGGCTACTTTCCCGTCATCGCCGGGAACACCCGCGAGTACACCTTCGGCACGATATGGCGCGCCTCGGCGCTGTTCCTGAAACTGCGCGACCACGAACAATACAACGGTCGTTGCGGCGTCTGCGAATTCTTCAACATCTGCGGCGGCTGCCGCGCGCGAGCGCTCGCCGCGACCGGCGACTTCATGAACGAGGACCCCTACTGCAACTACCTGCCGGGGACTAATATCTCCTGATGGACCACATCGACCGCAAACTCCTGCAAGAGATGCAAGCCGCCTTCCCCCTGGCGGAGCGTCCCTTCGCCGCGATAGCACGTGCCGCCGGCATTTCTGAGGAAGAGGCCCTCGCCCGCGTCAGGTCCCTTGCGGCGGACGGAATCCTCAGAAAGATAGGCCCGGTCCTGGACAGCCGCGCCCTGGGCCACGTGAGCACCCTGGCCGCCATGGCCGTGCCCGAAGAAAGAACGGACGAAGTCGCGGAATTGCTCAATTCATTCGACGGCGTCACGCACAACTACCTGCGAGAAGCGGAGAACTCCCCCACCGCGTTCAACATGTGGTTCACGGCGCACGCGCGCGATGAACGGGAACTCAGCGGCATCCTGTCGGAAATCGAGAGACGCACTTCGCTGAAGGCAATGCGCCTGGACGCGGTCAAGATATACAAGATTTCCGTCCATTTTGACTTGAGTGGAACAGATGAAGATTGATGACAAGGACGTTGAACTCCTGAAGGCGACGCAGGACGGCCTGCCGATCGTCCGCGAACCTTACGCGGCGGTGGGCGAGAAAATCGGCATGAGCGAATCCGAGGTAATCCAGCGCCTGCGCGGGATGCTGGATGCGGGCGTCGTGCGAAGGGTGGGCGTCACCCTGGCGCACCGCAACGCGGGCTTCGCGGCGAACGCCTTGATTGCCTGGCTGGTTCCCAAAGACCGACTGGACGATGCGGGGAACTCTCTTGCAACGCGCCCCGAGGTCACCCACTGCTACGCGCGAAAGCCCGCGCCCGGCTGGCCCTACAATCTCTACACCATGATACACGGAAAATCACGCGCGGAATGCGACTCTCTTATCCGGGAAATGTCGAAAGAAGTGAACGTCGGGGAGTTTGTCGTGCTCTACAGCGCCCGCGAACTGAAGAAAACCTCTTTCCGAATACATTCATAAAGAGCATTGCCCGGTCTATGCGCGGACCGGGAAGTTAGAACGGTCATAGACCGCTCCTTTACCTCTGTCCCGTGAAACCTCGAAAGTCGTACCCAAGAAAAGGACGTGCAAAAGGAAAAGAATAAGCGAAGCCTACTTCTTTTGTCGGGATAATCTTCTGACCTTCTCTTCTGACGACGGGTTCTAATAAGGCCGAACAGTCAATACCCAGTCGTTACAGGTGGATATCCGTATGTGTCCCGTACTCTTTTGGACTTGCTCAAGTAGGAAAACCATATCACGAAAAAGATGAAAGAACGAAATAGATCCTTTACACTTTCTCCCAGTATAACCATATTGGCCTCTTCCGGCAGACCGGCAGCAAAAGGAAGCCCAGCCGCTATAAATGCGTAAATCAGATAACAAACCAAGTACGACTTGGCTATCTTGACCGCGTTCGGTTTTATCCTCCAAAGGGCGATACCGGCATAGACGCTGAAGGACATCAATCCCACGCTCAATACACAGTCAATAATCAGCATGTTCAGAAGTCCTGGAAACGTGTCAAAGTACTCAATTATCTCGCTGACCGCGTAAGAAAAGGTAACAACAGTCAACAAGGGGCCAACAACCGTAAGCACAAGACAGAAAAACAGCAACCATCCTTTAACACCGTAATACCTCGGCCCTGGAGGCGGATATTGCAACGAATAGCCGGGAGGATATTGCGGTGGGTAGTTCGGCGTAATGCCTGGCGGGTTAATCGGTGGGTTCTTCGACTGATCCATGGGTTGCTTTCCTTCCAATCTATCGTTCGGATAAAGATCTCACATTTCATATGAACAAAGCACACCATCACTCCCAAGTATTATATTGTGCGGTTTCCATCCGTTAATGCCGATTCCGATTTCGAAGCAAGACGTGAGATTCAGGCCCTGCCGGGCAAAAAACTTCTTTGCCTTGGCCCCGAAATCCCGTCCAACATGGGCGTTGCTCCGAGCACCTTTGCGTTGAAATGGTCTATCCATGGTTTATCTCCACAGGGCTATGCTCAACTATCCAATTACGTCTGCCTCTTGTCCAGCCCGGAGATGAGGCCGGAGAGCATCTTGGCGATTGTCTCCAATGGATTTGAGCAGGTGAACAGGCGAGCAGGAGACCGCAGTTGAGCGGTTAGTCGGGTAAACGATGTCCAGCCTCCTTCCACGCCTTTTTTCTCTCACCTGTTCTCCTGTTCCACTGCTCAACTGCTCTATTTTTTGTTCCGATGAATCGGAACAAAAAATCGGGGCAGGCTGTAAGCCGGGTTTTGTAATCCCGATTTAGAAAACCGGGACGACGGCCATTTCTCTAGGATGCCCGTTGCCGGGCACCTCCAACGTCCTACCCGGGAGTCGTGAGCCTCCGGCCCGAGCTGGTGCGCCACATGGGCGCCCGCTCAATAAGGTCTCAACGATGCGGGCCGCATCGCGGTCATTATAACGGCCGACCCTGCCTCCTCTATTCGGACTTTCTCCCGGTGGGGTTTGCCGTGCCGTCCCTATCACTAGGAACGCGGTGAGCTCTTACCTCGCCTTTTCACCCTTACCCGATACGGGCGGTATATTTTCTGTGGCGCTTTCCCTTGCCCCGCCGTTACAGCGGGGCCGGTGGGCGTTACCCACCACCGTCGCCCTGTGGAGCCCGGACTTTCCTCTCCGGCATCCCTTTCGCTCAAGTTCCACAATTGTTTTACGCACCTGTAAATCGCCGGTGCACTGCGATTGTGTGGCAACCGAAGCGCGGGTATGCCGCAGCGACCGTCCGCCTGCCCCGATTTTCAAAGACCAGTCTTCGCAAACATTATACCATTTTACGCCCGGCGCCTGCCATTGAAACGCATCGCCACGCATCAAAGTTTCTTTGCGTTTCTGAAGTGCATCTTGGCGACTTTGTGGAGTTCGGCCCTGCCGAAGGCGCGCACGAAATCGCGCGCAGCCGCATCGACCTTCGCGGAAGCGCCCTTGGGGAGTGTCGTGCCGTACTCGTCGGACATCTCCCGCAGCGATTCCACGAACTTCGCGCGGGCCAAGACCGAGGCCGCCGCCACGGCTATGTTCGCCTCCGCGCGCGGCCGCTGCTCCAGCGTCACCCGCCTGCCCTTGTCCATAAGCGCCCGCTCGACCAGACTCCTGTCGCCGAACTGGTCCGTGAGAACATAGTCACACTTGACCTTCTCCAGGATGTTCTCTATTGCGCGGGCGTGGCACCAGGCCAGCATGCGGTTGAGGTTGCCCATCTCTCCGTACAGGGAGTTGTACCGCTCGGGTTTCACGGTGACGACCGCGTTTACGGTACTGCGCTCAATGTGACCGGCGCGGGTAAGCACGGCCCTGTCGGTCATTGTTTTGCAGTCGCGGACCCCGGCGGCGGCGAGTTCCGCAGCGCCTTCAGGCGTCACGTAAACGGCGGCCACGACCAGCGGGCCGAAGAAATCGCCCTTGCCGGACTCGTCGGTACCGACGAGAGGCGCGGTTATGGCATGGCCGTCCGGCGCGGAGGCCTTTGCCCCCTCACCCGCCGAGAAAGGCAGCACACCCGTCATCTCCTCGATGGCGCCCCGCACGACGCTCCCGCCGTCGCCGACATCGTTCAGTATCTGCGCGTGAGTGCCCTTCTTGCCCTGATAAATTTTGACCATGCACTCCCCGCCCGGCGCGCGCGCAACGAACTGTATGAAATACCGGAAGTTCCTCCTGTCGGCGGCGTCAACACCGCGCGATTTCAATATGTCGCAAAGCCGCCTGTAAAACTCTTCCTTGGAGATGTTGAGCATTTTCGCTCTCCGGCGCAAACCGATTAAGAGTCTATCCGAATATCTCGGCGGGTGACAGTCACCATCTGCGGGGTAATGGTGACAGTTATCTTTAAAGTGGTTAGACCCCTTTTCCTGTTATTCTTCTTCGTCTTCGGGTATGTAGAGGATGCGGCCGCAGGATTTGCAGAAGATGATGCCGTTGTCGGCAAGGAGGAGGTTGATATCCTGCTTGGTAACAGGCAAGTTGCAGCCGAGGCAGACGCCGGCGCTCCTGTCGAGTCCGGCCAGGGCGTGGCCGTCCTTTCGTTCATACAGTCTATGGTATTTGTCGAGTATTTCCCCTTCGACGGACTTTTCGATTTCGGCGGCCCGGTCTTGATATTCCCGTATCCGCCCATCGATGGCGTCTTGGTCGGCCTTGACCTTGGCCTCGAAGCGGCTGAACTCTTCCTGTTCGGCATCGAGCGCCTTCTTCGCGGCGGCGTTCCGGCGTTCCATCTCTTCGATGTCGGTCATGAGTTGGAGGATGGAATCTTCAAGGGCGGAGTTTTGCTTCTGTTCTTCTTCGATACGCTTGTTGAGACCGGCGTATCCTTCGTTTGTCTTGGCCTGTGTCAGTTGGACGAGGAGTTTATTGATGTCGGCTTCGTTGGCTTTGAGGTTCAGGTTGTACTGATCCTCCTTCTTTTTCGCTTCGAGGACCTTTTGAGCCAGTTCGTCTATGTGCCGCTGGTGGTCCCGGATATCCTTACGCCGCTTTCCGAGGGCGGCGCCCAAGGCCGCTTTCTCGTCTTCAAATTCGCGTATTTTGTCATTAACCTGCTGCAGTTTTCTCAGGAGTCTCAGTTGTTCGTTCATGTATAACCTCTGCGAGGTGTCTCGATGGATTCGAGAAAGCCCTCTAGTTTTCTGCTGCGAATGGGGTGCTGGAGTTTTCTGACGGCCTTTGCTTCAATTTGGCGCACACGTTCGCGGGTAACTTTGAAGATGCGCCCCACCTCTTCCAGTGTGTAGGTATAACCGTTGCCGATGCCGTAGCGGAGTTTTATTATCTCGCGCTCGCGGTAGGTGAGTGTGTTGAGGACCATTTCGATTTTGTCCTTAAGCATCTCGTGCGTCGCGGCGGTGACGGGCGATTCCGCGGTGCTGTCTTCGATGAAGTCGCCGAAGTACGAGTCGCCGCTCTCGCCGATGGGCCTGTCGAGGCTGATCGGGTGCCTGGCGATGCTGAGTACGCGCTTGGTTTCGTCGATGGAGATGTCGGCGTCGCGGGCGACTTCCTCGATGGTCGGCTCGCGGCCGTATTTCTGGGTCAGGCGTTTGGTGACGTTGCGCAGTTTGCTCATCGTCTCGATCATGTGCACCGGGATCCTGATGGTGCGCGCCTGATCGGCGATGGAGCGCGTGATGGCCTGGCGTATCCACCACGTGGCGTAGGTGGAAAACTTGTACCCGCGGCGGTATTCATATTTTTCGACGGCCTTCATCAGGCCGGTGTTGCCTTCCTGGATGAGGTCGAGGAAGGAGAGGCCGCGGTTGCGGTATTTCTTGGCGATGCTGACGACGAGGCGGAGGTTTCCGCTGGAGAGTTTGCGTTTCGCATGTTCGTACGCCTGGTATCGCTTATCGATGAGTTCGACGCGCTTGCGGAGCCTCTCGGGGTCTTCCATGACCATGTATTCGAGTTCTTCCAGTCGTCCGCCCAATTCCTTGATGCGGGCGGCCACGCCGTTGCGGCCGCGGCGGCGCTTGAGTTTTTCTATTTCCTGGATCAGTTGCTGCATCTCCCTGCTGATGGCCCGCAGGCGGGCCATCATGGGCCTGATGCGCTTGGTCTGGATGTTGAGTTCTTCCAGCAGGAGTATGCCCTTGCGGCGGCGGTTCTTAATGCGCCGACGGACCGCTTTTTCCTGGCTGGCGCTGATGCCCCTGCGCTTGAGCATGCGGTAGTCGCGCGCGTTGCGCTCTATCATGGCGCGGATGCTGCGCACGTTCTGGGGGATGCGTTCTATGACCGCTTCCTTGCCGACGTCGATGCTGGAGCGCAGTTGAAGCGTGCGGTCAAAGGCGAGTTCGCCCCGCTCGACGTTCTCCACTATCTCCAGCGACAGGCTCTTGGCGTAGTCCGACTCGAGCAGAGTCCGGCGAAACCGGATGCGGGTGAATTCGATTCGCTTGGCAAGTTCTATCTCCTCCTCGCGTGTGAGCAGGGGTATCTGCCCCATCTGGGTAAGATACATGCGCACGGGGTCGTCGATGCGCTCGACCTCACGGTGGGCTTCCGGCGAGGAACCGTCGCGACTTTTCCCGTTATTGACCCGGGGTTCGGACGGCTCGTCCTTGATTTCGATGCCGTGCTCGTCGAGCGTCATCAGTACGCTGTCAAGTTTTTCCGGCGAAATGATCTCGCCGGGGAGCAGGTCGTTCACCTCCTCGTAGGTAAGGTAGCCCTTCTCCTTGCCCTTGTCAATAAGCCGCTTGACTTGCCTTTCGATTTTCTGTGAGATCATGGAAAATACCTAAAAACAAATAAGATGAATCAATGGTATCGTCCGCATCCAGCGCCCCAAACTCATATTAACGACCGAGGGACTCAATTGTTTGATTCACCTTTTCGAATCGCTTCGATTTTTTTGAGAAAATCTATCTGTTCCTCCTCGCTTACCTGGTCCAGTTTGCCTACTCGCTCGAACTGTTCGCTCAGCCAGCGCGTTCTCGTCAGGTTCTCAAACTGCCGGGAGCAGTCCTCGTAGAGTTTGTCGTAATCGACTCTATCCGATATATACGATTCCAGTTCGGCGACTATTCGACACTTCTCCGCATCCTGCAGGCGGTCCATCAGGTCCGCCACATCCATCCGGCCCCGCTCGGAATACATCGCCACTATCTCCCGGGCGATGTCGCGCCGCTGTTTGTCCTGGAACTGCGGTATCCAGCCGGCCTTTTCGATCCTGTCTATGTTGGGCGGCACCGCCAGCATCAACTCTATCACGCAGTCTTCCAGCCGCCGCTGCGGCACCCCTGAAGGCGCTTCGTTCTTGTCATATTTCCTGTTGCGACGCGTCAGAGCACCCAGGCGCGCCCGGACGGACGCCTCTGAAATGCCGAACGACTCCGCCAGCTTCTTGAGCAATAACTCCGCCTTGGGCAGGTTCCGCAGGGTGAAGTTGGCGACCGACCGCAATATATCATCTAATACGTCCGACTGGCCGGAAACGGTCTCAAAATCCGGCCTTTTTTTGCCCGCCGCGATCTTGTAGTCGAAGAAATCCAGCGCTTCCGCCAGAACCTGCTTAAAGGCCTCCCCGCCGTTTTGCGAGATAAAGTCGCATGGGTCCTGCCCTTCCGGCAGGACGGCGACCCTGACATCGAGTTCGCCCCTGAGCAGCATGTCTATGCCGCGCTGAGATGCCTTGCGGCCCGCTTCGTCGCTGTCATATACCACTATGACGGTCCCGGTGAAGCGCTTGAGCGTGCGTACATGCTCGGCGGTCAGCGCGGTGCCGAGCGTCGCCACAACGTTATTAACGCCGTTCTGGTGCGCCATTATGACATCGGTGTAGCCCTCGACCACGGCAATGGGTCCGCCTGCTGCGAACGCGGGCCTGGCCCAGTTGAGGCCGTAGAGGTTTCTACTCTTGCTAAAGAGCGATGTCTCGGGCGAGTTCAGGTACTTCGGCTCGCTGTCGTCGAGTGCCCGTCCGCCAAACCCCACCACGCGCTCTTGGGCGTCATAAATGGGGAACATGGCCCGGTTTCGGAACCTGTCGTAGTAGCCGGTTTCATTTTCACGCCTTATGATAAGGCCGACGGCGGCCACCATCTCCCGGGACTTGCCGTCTTTCAGTTTGGCCGTGAGAAAGTCCCAACTGTCGGGCGCAAACCCCAAGTAAAATTTCTCGATGGATTCTTCAGAAATGCCTCGCTTCTGGAGATAGAGAAGGGCTTCACCTCCATCTCTCTGCCTCAGCATTTCGTGATAACGTCTTGCAACTCTGGCATTTACCTCATACAGCGCCTTTTTGTTAACCCCAGGCGCCCCCGAGGGAACCTTGCTGTCGAGCGGGATTTTGTAGCCCACCCTGTCCGCGACAATTTCAACGGCCTGCGGAAAGGGAACTTTCTCAAACTCCATTATGAAACTGAAAACATTCCCCCCTTTCCCACAGCCGAAGCAATGGTATATCTGCTTAGCAGCGTTTACACTAAAAGATGGGGTCTTTTCTTCGTGAAAAGGGCAGAGGGCTTTGTGATTCCGACCGGACTTTTTGAGGGGGACGTAATGGGAAATTATATCCACAATGTCGGCACGATCCCGAATCTCGTCGATAACGTGCTGAGGTAGAAACCCTGCCAAAGGACAGCCCCCTCTCCAAGTATCTCAAGACAAAACCTAAGATTACCGCCACACCGCAACCTGTGCCGGCAAAAGCGGCTTTCTCACCCCACTTCACTGGTCACTTGATTATACACTGTTAATGCACATTTGTCAAGCGCTGCCTGCAAAATAGGCAAACTTTTTCCCAACCGGCGCACCTTGGCCGCTTCTTATCCAAGAGACAAAAAATGTCAAATCGCTTGACCACTGGCATCGTGCTTCGAATCCCTAATACATCTATCATCACGCACGATAATGACTTATCTCCGGCAAGAGCAATCAAGATGTCTCAGGGACAGAGGACCGGCAACCGAACCCGCATATACGCGAAGCATCTTTATTTTTTTAACAAACAGGGACTTTAATCGGACTGGAACGGACTAATTATCTCAAGTTGACTGACTTTTT
>QNCA01000028.1 GCA_003644325.1 Planctomycetota bacterium | reverse complement strand
CCGGCTTCTCTGCGGAGGGTGGGAGGATGCGCGAGAGCGGTTGGCAAGATGTCGATTACGGCAACGGTTCGGCGCCATGCTCAACTTGACCTGCCTTTTTGCTTAGCCGACCTTGAGTTTTTTCGGTTTGCCCACCTGGTTCTTGGTGGTTCTGAAGAAGACGTCTTTTCGCAGGGTGTCGAGCCGCCGGCGGGTTTCCTTGTCGCACTTCAGAAATTTAACCCCTGTTCGGTACGCCTTTTTGCCGGGTAATTTCTTGGCCCACACCGTTTGAGCCTTGAAACACATGCCCCCGACGAACGCGGGCACGTCAACCTGGAGTACCAGCCCGGTGCCCGGCTTTATGTATTCGGGCGCTATGAACTGCGCGCCGCCCCGGCCCATGTTCACGAGAGGGTTGTTCGCGCTGAAACCGTTGCCTATAAAAGAGAGGAGCCCGGACCTTTTATAGACCACCGTGCTGTGGGTCATGGAAAATCGCTCGCTTTTCCTGCGATCCGCTTTCTTGGTTGTCGCTATCATCACGCCACTCCCTGTTATGTCTACCATGGTGCGCTAAATCTCTCGCAAACGCCGTACCGACTGGATTCCCCCAGGTGGATTTCCTTAATCCTCGCAACACTCGGAAGTTAAGGAACAAGGGCAATCTGGGCCGGCTTGTTCACGTCGATGGGATTCCCTACAAGGTATGGAGACGTGTGGGGATTTTCGACAGCATTGTGCGGAAGTTCACTACATACGCAAGTTGGCTGATTTTTTCTGAACAATGTCGGGCGCTTCCTTGCGGCCCGGACGGGCTAATCTACGATAGGGGCAAAGGTGACAGTCACCATCTACGAGCGGCCCCCCCCCGACAAGTCGGGGGGCCCGCGCTCCGCCCGTTCCGGGTCCTCGCCCTGAGGACCCGTCAGGGTCCGAATGGGTAATGGTGACGGTCACCTTTCAGTCACCGAAGTCGCCGAGGTCGAAAACCCGGTCACCTTGAGCACACGGCGGGACGGAACCGGGATGTGGAACGGCGCTTATTTCTTGAGTGACAAAAGGTTGTGGAAATCGTCGATGAAGATGCCGCCGAATGCCGGGTGCGGCTGGAGTTTCTCGGCGATCTCGGCCATCTCCCCCCAGAGCATGTAACTACCCTGTTTATGATAGGTCTGGTCCGCGGGCAGATGCGCGTCAGTTTCGAGCACGACTTTTATCTGAGCGCCGCCCGAAGCAAATTGGAGGAGGATAGGCTCGGCGGCGGTCACCACTTCGTTCTGCTTGTTCTTGTGCAGGTAAACGCAGATTTGGCTGCAATTTTCGGCGATGTCGGCGTACAGGTCATCGGGGGCGGCCCCGTCAATGGAGAAGCCCAGCGAGAGGCGGCCGGGGGCCGCGTCGAGGGAACTGCGCGCGCCCGCCAATATGCTTGAGAGTCTCTCCTTGCGGTCTTTCGACCAGACCTGCCCGTCGTTCCAATCGGCCAGGCGCTTTCCTCGGAAATCGATGTGAAGGCCGTCGAAGAACTTACGGGAGTTGTCCCGGACGGCATCGGTCTCTTCCGCCTCTCCGGAAGCGTGAGCGAGGCAGCGTTCTTGCAGGGCAAGGAATTCCGATATCTCCTTTTCCGCGGTTTCGCCGGTCTCGGCGTCGAGCCACCTCTCATCGCCCATGACGGCAAAGACGGACATCTTGTCCCTGTGGGCCTGCGCAATGAACTCCGTCAGTGCGTTCAGGCGGAATTGCGACGGTTCGACACGCAGGTAGAGCGCGGAGATGCACTCGTCTTCACAGGTTTCAAGCAGACGCATGCGTTCGTCCGGCGATTCCAGTATCGCCCGGGTCCGATTGACGAGCAGGGAGCGTGATTGCGCGGCGTACCTGACGTCGGGGTCGTAGGGCCTGGCGAACTCCGCCAGTTCCGCCGCCCTGTCCAGCAGGGTATATTGGTCCATTATGGCGCCGAGGTAGTCGAGGCGCGCCTCTTCGCACTTGAATCGGGCGTTGAGAATGGCTATTGCGGAGATGATGGAGAAGAGTATGTTTTCCGGGTCGGTCTTGAGGCTTTCGTCCGTGGTGCCCTTTTGCTCGAATATGTGCGCCATGCGCAGGTTCTCTTTTGCCTCTTCCATGGCGGAGAGCCAGGACTGCATCTCTGCGCGGTGCTCTTCCACCGTGGCGTAAACGGTCTCCAGTTTGTTGAGCAGGCGTTGTTGCTGTACCTCGCGCTCTATTTCAAATTCCTCCATCCGCTTGAGCCAGCGGACGACCCGGGCGTTGCGCGCCTTCAGGTGCATCAGCGGGTATCGAAACGCCAGGCTGAGTATGAGGAAGTCGTCGACCCCCTTGCTCCAGTCCTCCATGTCGTAACCGTAGCGGACATAGAAGTCGAGGTCGATATCCTCCCATCGGTTGAATTCCTTGTCCCAGCGGGCCTTCTCTACCGCATGGTCCAGGGCGTCAAATTCCATGCTGTGGTTGATAAGATAGTCACGCGCTTCTTCAAAGGGGATAAGCGGAATCTCCACGAACTCGATAGGGACGATATCGGCGTGGAGGCGGGAATCGATTCCCAGGATATTTTTAAGTTTGCGCTCCGCGGAGCGGAGGACGCCTTGTGCGGCGTGCCAGTCGCGCCGGGCGGCCTCCATGAAATTGACCGCCTTGTGCTCCGAGGACGGCAACAGAAGTTTGCGCTCGACGAGTTTTCGCACCAGCGAGACGCGCTTCTGGTCGAGATGATACACGCCGCGGCGATGCTCGCAGCCGCGGCGCGCCCTGGTCACCTCCAAGTAGGCGCGGCAGACCGAGGCGACGACCTCGTTTTTCTTCATTTCCAGTTCGACCTGCAGCCGCGCAATCTCCTCGTTGTTTGCGTTGAGCAGTCCACGCCGACGCTGCCACTCGAAGTAGACGGGCTGCCGCAGCGCCACGTTGAAGCGGGTGACGTTGTTGCGCAGTCGGTCGCCGGGGTAGTACCGGGGCTCGCTCAGGAACATTTTTGCGTCCGGCACGTAGGTAATGTCCGCCAGGAACTCGGCCCAGCCCATCGTCTCCAGTTCCCGGGTGTGGGCCTTTGCGCCGTCGATCTTGGCCTGTAGGCGGCGGACTTCGGGGTGGGCTTCCAGCGCTATGTCTATGCTTCGCGTGAGGGTCAGCGGACGTGTGAGGTCTATGCGGCCGGTGTTTTCGTGAATCGGGCGCCCGTCGGGCCGCCCGGCGTACATTCGCTCCGTGGGGTCGGGCGTCCTTACGTCCAGTGAGTAGGCGCGCTGCTCGCGTTCAACGTCCCTTACGCATTTGACATCGCTGAAGCATCCCGCTGAAAGCCCTGCCAGCAGGAGTACGGCGACGATGATAGTGGATTCTTTCAATGCCATAGCGTTCAATCCGCCAAAGTGCAGGATGAATGCGGTTTTCCCGTAAACGATCTTTCTATTTGGCAATGAGGTCGCGTCCCGTGTTCACGGCGCGCTCGAATGCCTCCTCGGCGGCGGCGAGCAGCGTAGCGCCTTCCTCGCCGTGCTCGGGGAATACGCTTATACCCGCGCTTATTGATATCTTCACGTCCGTACGCGGGAGCTTGACATGCTCCAGCCTTTCCCGCAGGCGCTTGAGGAACGCCACGCAGCCGTCCCGGGGAGTCTCGGAGAGGAGCATGGCGACGTTCTGCGTCTTGTATCGCGCCGGCACGTCCGACATTCGCATCATCTCCTTGATTACCTGTCCCAGCGTCGCGAGGTACTGCAACGCGTCGGACCGGCCGAACTTCTTTACGAAGTCCTCGTAGAAGTCGATGCCCAAGATTATCAGCCCGAAGGGGTGCTTGTGCCTGGTCGAACGGCTGATCTCCGTGGCGAGTTCACGCTCGAAGTAGGCGAAGTGGTACAGCCCGACCTGCCGGTCCAGCAGCAGGGGGTCTATCTGGGTGGGCTCCAGTTGGCCCATCTGTACCACGTCTTCCGCGCGGCCCGTCAGTTCGTAGGAATAGATGCTTCGGTCGATGAGGTCCTTGGGGGAGAACTTGCCGCCGCATGCCACGCAGACCGCCTCGACGTCCGGTTCGGTGAAGATGTGTCCGTTGACGCGGCAGAGGTAGGTCTCGGTGGGTTTTTCGTAATCCAGGCCGATATGCCGGAGTTCCGCGCGGCACTTCGGGCAAATCAGCCGCAGGCCCTGCTGGAACCGGCTCATCGGCCCCACGTGCCCGCAGGCGAAGTGGTGTATCATCTCCTGCACGTCGATGTCGGGACTGCCGCACTCGGGGCAGACCTCGCGGAAGTTCATGTTGTAACGGTTGCAGGTGGGGCAGATGTGAATCTTGTCGTGGAGTTTGCGGCTCAGTATGGCTCGCGAGGCCATGTCGTCCAGCATCTCCACCATCTTTTCCGGTGTCAGGTCCACGTATTTGCTCAGAGAGGGATAAGTGTAGCCGAACGGCGAGTCGGTGTCGCAGATGGGGCTGATGGTGGCGACACCGTCGTCGAGCAGATTTCTGAGCAGTTGTAGTTTCAGGCTGTCCGTATTCATCCTGGCTGCCTCTGGAAGGGTTTTCTTTGTTGAAATGCCAAGCGACTTTCGGATACGCTTGACCAGTTCGTCGGGATAATAAGGCTGGGTGACGAAGTCGGCAACGACTGCTCCCGCTTCCGTGAAGCGGGCCTCGCTGTCGTCCCTGCCGAGGATTACCAGCAGCGGTTTCCCCGCGCGCCGGGCCGCCTCGGCGGTGTGCTTGACGGTGGACTCGACGTATTCGCGCGGGTCTGTGAAGCCGAGGCCGGTGATGTCCAGGCGCGACAAATCGGGATTGCTTATATCAAGCAGTACCAGGCCCGCGCCCTCCTTCAGGGCGGTTTCGAGCGCGGCGGTGTCGGCGCAGACCTTTGCGCCGAGGCCGCTTTTCTCCATCAACTCCCGGAGAAAATCTATATTCTCGCCGAAACCTTCGAGCAGGAGAACCGTTTCAGGCATCTCTCCCTCCAATATTTACGACGGTGAGTTTCTCGATTCTGCTCCATTGTGGGTCTTTCTTCATCATGGCCGCATGTAAAGGGAGGTATGCCGCATGGCGATCCTCGTGTTGCGACACGGCTGCATTGACCGCCGGAGAAAAGAGACCGCTTGGAGACAACTTGGAAGTGATGGAATATTTCCCTTTTATTATACCAATATCTATTGCATAATATAGAAAAATTGTACCAGGCTCAAGTATTATTTTTCAATACAAATATTACAGATATTCTTATCGCAAGTCAAGGGGGCAGCGGGCAGGGTGGCCGACATAATCACAAACCTCAATCAATTCTTCGCCGAGTTCATGGACGGCCTCTTGGAGGCCGTTCGCAGGAGGCACGTTTGGGAGTGGCTCCTGCTGCTTTTCCCTTTCTTCGTTTTCGCGGAACTACCTCGCTACGTAATCCCGGCCATCGTTGTGCCGGTGTTGAATCTCTTCAAGCGGGGCGAGACCAAGGACGCCGAGCGCCGCGCCGAGTTCCTGCGAAAGCAGCCGCTTGTCAGCATCATAGTCCCGGCACGCAACGAGGAAAAGGTCATCAGGCAGTGCATACGCTCCCTCCTGGAGACGGGTTATCCCAATAAGGAGATAATCGTCGTTGACGACGCCTCCACCGACAAGACCTACCAGATAGCCAGGAGATTCGCCGACCGCAAGGAGATAACGCTTCTGCGCAACACTTCGCCGCAGGGCCGCGGCGGCAAGTCGTTCGCCATGAACCTGGCGCTGGGCGTGTGCAAGGGCGACTACATCGTCCAGGTGGATGCGGACACGACCTTCGACCGGAACACGCTCGAAGAGATGCTCGCGCCTTTTGCCGACCCAAAGGTGGGCGCGGTCACCGGCAACATCAAGGTGCGCAACGCCGGCAACACCATCGTCACCAAGTTCCAGGCGTGCGAATACCTGCTCAGCATAACCCTGTGGCGAAACTGGGCGTCGCGCCTGGGGATTCTCCTGCAGATCGCGGGCGGGCTCAGTTGCTTCCGGCGCGATCTCCTTCAGGAGGTGGGCGCATGGGACAGCGAACTGGTGGAAGACGCCGACCTGACGATGAAAATCAGGAAGTTGGGCTTCAAGACGATATTCGCCAAGTCCGCCGTGGCATTCACCACGGTGCCCGAGACGCTCAACGCCCTGGCCGCCCAGCGCAAGCGCTGGGAGCGCGGCTTCTTCAGAACCTTCTTCCGCAAGCATGCCGACGTGATGATACCCTGGCGGTTCCACCCCTCCAACATCATTGAACTGCTCATGCAGTTCTTCTTCACCATCCTGTGTCCATACCTGTATTATTCCTACATACTCGCGCTGCTCTTCTGGCGGTTGTGGCTGGTGCCGATATTCCTCTTGGCATCATACATCATCTACGTCGCATTCTTCTTCCTGCTCCTCCTCTCTGCAATATCGTTGTCCGAGCGGCGCAAGGACGAATGGCGTTACCTCCTGTACGTCTTCATGCTGCCGCTGGTCAACGAGTACCTGCGATTCGTCAGGGCGGTCTCCTACATCCTGGAGTTGCTCAGGATACGCTACGAGGACCCCCACCTGCCCGAGAAGGCCTGGCGCGAGGCCCCGCGCTGGTAGGGTGAACCATAGACCGAAGACGGAGGGGGGCAGACGCTGAGGAGGATCCCCCCGATACATCGAGGGAACGACAGGAATTAATTGGTGACAGTCACCGATTTTACTTTGCTAATCCCTATTATATGATGAACTTAAATTGGTGACTGTCACCAATTTAATCATGGAAGCAGAGCCTCAAGGCAGCGAGTATAATGCGAGGTAATTATTTCTATTGAAGATTGATTGGTTAAAGAACCGCGAAAGGTGACTGTCACCGAGGTTAGCAAAAGTCAGCCAACTTGAGTTTCTTGCTATCCGGCGGCGGAGACGGCCTGCCTGTTGTCCTCGGCGGGCCTCGCCTGCTTCGCGCTTATCGGGATGGGCCGCTCGGCAACTTCCGCCTCGATGTCCCCCAGGCTATAGTCGCCGGCCTTGCGGTCGCGCAACTCGCCGAGTTTGCTCTTGTTCCAGTTCTTCACCTTCGAATAGTACCCGACAATCCTGCTCATGTGTTCCATGACAATCGGCTCGCGCTCCCCACTGAATATCGCCTCGAGCACGGACCAGGGCTGCTCTTGAATGGTTGTTACGAGCACTTTGTAACTAAATCCGGCCGCATTGTTCTTTATAACCAGAAAGTCATCCTCCGCCCGTTCGCCCAGCGACAGGCCTTTGCAAGCAAGATTTTCATGTTTTTCCATGGAACTGATGAAATCTTCAAGTTTCATGCTTTTCTCCCCCAAATGCGCAGACTCGGCTGTCATAATTACATGGAGCAATAGCAGATTTGAACCGGTTGAAAGGGCTACTTGTTGCTCTCCTCCCGAAATATGTCCCGATGTTCGCCGAAAATACGGGCTTTAACCATCGGGATTCAGGAATGTTTCAACAAACACGCGCATCTCTCTTTATACCACGCCTATCGTCAAAGTCAAGGGAAAAATCCAGCGAAAAATACCATATATGGCGTGGCGTGGCGCAAGTAGCCCAAATATGGCGGCTTAGGGAGGGAAGTTTTTTCACTTTGTTGACATCTTGTTGAAAATCCGTGAATTGAGTTCCAAATCCTGCCCGGAAGCCGGATTAATTGGTGACAGTCACCAATTTAATTTTGCTAATTGCCATTATAGAGTAGACTTAAATTGGTGACTGTCACCAATTTTCGGGGAACGGGTACACGGCCGCAAGGTGACAGTCATCTTTCAGTCGCCGAGGTTAGCAAAGACCCTGTCAACTTGAGTAATATGGCGGCAAGTAGTGATGGATGCATCCCGTATACCCCGGTATACTCGCATAAATATCGCCTGGGGCCGCACTTATGGCAGGCACGGCAGCCGGGCGTATACTCAGGTTTACACTTTGAGGCGCAAATTTCGCGTACGTGACAAAAATCAGCACGCAGCGCATTCATATAACTTCAACTAGTAATAATAGATAGCGTTATGCCACGCCACCGGGGTGCCGCGAAAGGTACATCATTTGCTTGGTGATACTTTCCCGTGCATGGAGGAAACTCCGGGGACGAACGCGGCGACGTTCTTGGTCACAGTGGGAAGGGACTTTTCGACCCCACCGGCACGGGCAAGAAGCCGACAATATCGTTTATGCCAGAGAATCGTGTATGCAAGAATCAATGGAAGGCATCTGCACATCACCCGCCCAAATTGCGCATATCACGGCCGTGCCGGGAATGCACGCCATGCGACCCGTAAATCAATCATTGTATCTGAACGTGTGTGGGGAAACTGTTTTGACTGCACTGGAGGCTTCACAATGTTAAGTACCCAAGGAAGGGCGGTTTCCTTCGACGGAACCGCCGGCGCCGCCGGTTTGGACAGCGCCGGGATCAACAGCGTCTCCGAGGACGTCCTCAACGGTTTGTCAAGATTGGAAAAGCTTATCCTTACGCTGACATACTACGAAAACCTGACACTACGTGAGACAGGTGTGGTACTGGGGTTGACGGAACAGGAGGTTCGCAAGACCCTTGCCTTGATTGAGCGGCGCTTTGCCAGGGCGCTTGACGAGGAGCGCGCCGCGCTCGAGATGGCGTAGGAAGCATCTTCCCGCCGGCAATCTCAACAAGGGCATACTGCATCCCCCTTTGCCACGGAGTTTGTTCAGGAGAGAACGGAGTCTCATAGTGAGCAACCAGCGTAAGATCATTCTAGTAGAAACCAACCAGGCGCTCCGCCGCTACGTGGAGCAGTTACTGCGGCCGTACGACGTGTTGGTCGCGTCCTACAGCGACAGGTGGCGGGCCTTCCGCAGAATAAAAAGAAGACGCGAATTCGACGCCGTTCTCATTGACAAGGACCTTGCCGGTATCGGCGTGTTACGCACGCTCTTCGCCAACATGCTGCGCGACCTGGACCAGCGCATGGAATTCGTCGTGCTTGTCGAAACGCCGGAGACCCTCGACTCGCGCCCGTTCGACGATAACGGATTCAAACACCTCCTTGAGAAGTCCGATATACCACGCCGCCTGCCCGGCATGTTGAGGCAATTGATCGGCATAAAAAAGCGCAAGGGTGCAAGGCGGCGCCGCGGTGCGTCGGCCCGCTCGCGAGCCGCCACGGCCGTGTGTTAGCACGGCCGTACCCGTACGGGGCGGGCAGGTGGCAGGTGGATGGTTTTCCTGCAGGGTGGTGAATCGGGGGAGAAGCATTCTCTTTCGGAAGGCCGCGAAATGAGTAGATGGAAAAGCAATGGCCGCAGTTTTGCGCGGTGTCGCCCGGGCCATGCTCGCCGGCAGGCCGCACCGGCCTTCTGCCATATTGAGGTGATCGTCCTGTTGCTTTGCCTCGCCTTCACTGCTTCCATTTTTCTGTTTGTGTTGCGGTCTTCTATCTCTGACGACCCCGTAATCACTGCTGCCGACGTGCCGCAATCCTCGCGCGCCGAAACTACCATGGCAGCACCCCGCTTCACGCCATATTCCGCCGAGACACCACATTTCACGCCCTTTTCCGAATACGACGGGGACGCCGATTCCGCAGCGGGCCCTTTGGACACTGGACGTTAGCCCGGACGTCTCACCGCAAAGGCGCGAAGGCGCAAAGAAAATCTCAACGTCCCCTGCCGTTAAACATTATGCCGACAGTCGGTTTAGAAGAAGGCCGACACGTTGTCGTGGGACTGTATTGATTAATCTCTTATTATCTCAAGTTGACTGAGTTTTTGTTAACCTCGGTGACTGTCACCAATTACGGAGCCGTTCCGCCCTTGTCGGAACGGATCGTAGATTGATGACTGTCACCGTAAGGTGT
>QNCA01000027.1 GCA_003644325.1 Planctomycetota bacterium | reverse complement strand
TCGAAGTCGGGGTAATCCTGGTTCATGCAGCATTCGAGGCATTGCAGCAGACGCGGCGAGACTTCCGATGCGGCGATAATGATGGAGGCGGGCGGGCATTCTTCGGCCATGAGCCGCGGACGGTCGTAGAATTTCAGGACGCGCAGCCGGTAAAAAACGGCGAGGGTGTCGCGCAACGTTAAAAAGTACTCGCCCGGGGCAATGCGGCTGAGCGGCCGGGCGAAGCGTATCGTCACCGGCGCTTCCGCTATCCTGCAACCGAGTCGATGCAAATTGAGCAGCAATTCGATGTCGAACGCGAAGCGTTTGACGACAAGTTGAGGCAGGGCGGCGAGCAATGGTTCGCGCCTGAACAACTTGATGCCGGTCTGCGAGTCGGTAAGCCCCAGGCCGAAGAGAATTCTGATAAGCGCATAGTAAGTAAAACTGATGACTCTGCGCAGAAACGGATACTCGACTTTCGAACGGGGATGACGCTTGGAGCCGATGACCGCGTCGGCTCCGGTGACGCGCATGACGTCGTAGAGGGTCCCGAATTGCTCGGCGTGTAAATCGAGGTCCGCGTCGAGGAACCCGATATATTCTCCCCTCGCGACGCCGGCGCCCTTCTTGAGCGCCCAGCCCTTGCCGGCGTTGGGCCGCGTTCGGACGACGCGGACGCGAGGATTCGACCGTGCAATCTCGCATGCCGCCCGGTACGTGCCGTCCGTGCTGCCATCGTCGGAGACGATTATCTCAAAGTCCTCCGCGACCTGCTCCGCGGCACGCGATATGGAGGCGACGTTACCGGCGATCGCGCCTGCCTCGTTGTATGCGGGCACGACTATCGACAACAACCCGGGTATCTTTTTGCTATCCGCGGGCAAATTTTCTATCCGATAGTACGACCAAAAGAACAAGCGTGAAAACGACGCATCCAAAAATTCCGACGGCAGTGATGAGGCTCCACAGGTTCGCCGCGAACAAGAAAACAAGCACGACATGAACAACGGCCCCGGGTATTATCACTGCGAGAAAACGCCACCGCCCGCGCGCAACCGAGAACTGCACAAGCACGTTGGCCAGTGCATAGGGCGCTATGGCAAGGCAGTACACCCTGGACATGACTCCCACATTCTCGTAGTGCCGGCCGCCAAGCCCCCAATCTCCCAACGTCGGAGCCAGGAACCACCACGCGACAAGCCCCAATGCACAGATCGCCGCGGAGAGGCCCAGACCCTTCCAGAGCAGGAAAAAGGTGGTCTCGCCGCTGTAATGCCGCTCCGTGACCTTGGGAAACATCGAGGCTATGATGGGAATAGGGGCGTATATGAATATATTGCCGACTATCTTGGCGGCGGCAAAACTGTCAACCCCGTCGGTGTGCATCATATTCCGCAGAATGACCACGTCGGAAAAGAAGAGTATGGACATCGCGCTGAGCGCGACCGCCGAGAGGCCGAGATAACCCACCTGTGCGGAGCGCGGGGCGGGGAGACGAACCGCGGAAGGAGAAAAAGGCCCCGACACACCGCGCACGGGCGCGCTCAACAGCAGGACCGCCGCAGTCACGCTGATGACGTAAGCGCCGAGTATTGCCAGAGCGCCGCCGTTGACGCCCAATCCGGCCGCGGCGAAGACGCCGCCCAGGGTCACCTTGGCGACCGCGAAGGCAAGGATATACAGCGCCAGACCGCCATAGCGCTGCCTGCCCTGAAGCAGTCCGTTGAGAACGGGCGACAGAACCACGAAGACAACGCAGGCGGCGAAGATTTCCGACAGAACCGGATTGCCCGGCGCCGGCGAACCCCGAAAGATTAAACCCAATGCAAGCGAGGCTAACCCGGCGCCCAAACCCACAAAAGCAAAAGTGCGGACGCTCGAGAGTGTAAATCTGCCGACTGCGGCGGCATCGCCCGCCACAACCAGGCGGGATGTACGGTAGGACGCCCACGCGGTCAGCGCGCTCAGTGGCGTGGCGACTATCGCCAGCGCCGCGATAAACGCTTCCAGCCTGGAGTAGTCCCCCGGAAGCACATTGACCATGAGCACCTTGAAAGCAAGGTGAAAGACCTGGGGAAGCGCTACTATTATTGCATGCTTGAGAATTTTGTCGTTTGCGGGCATACCCTTCGTGTCCGAGGCGGCTTAGCGATTGTTAGAGGCGGGAATTATACCGGCACAATGTTGACGGCGCAACGCAGAGGCGTAGAGCGGGAATGCGCAGGGGGATTGGTGACTGCCGCCTTCCTGTAAAAATCGCCGCTTTCCGCAGTATCCCTTGCCGTGTCATCTGAACAGCGCGAGGACCGCCGAATGCGGCTTCAACTCGCGCAGACGCTTCATGACGCGCGGCGCGTGGCCGCCCAGAGGCTCCATCGCGAGGCACATTTCATAATTGTGCGCCGCCTTTTCCCTGTCCCGCCCTTCGTTCTCCGGCGTGTCGTACAATTCCGCGAGACAAAGATACGGCAGGCCCCGGTACTTTTCGCCGGGATTCAACCGCACGGCCTCCAGCAATTCATCTTCGGCCCTTCCGTAAAAACCATCCACCTTGAGGAAGTAGTATCCACGGAAAAGTCTTGCCGGGAAGTTTTGAGGGTCTATGCGCCTGGCGTCGTCGAAATCGGCCCGCGCCTTCTTACGAAAAGATTCATCGCCCGTCGCGACGAAGAGGCCCCGATATGCCAGCGCCCTGCCGGTGTAGTATGCGGCGACCTCGACGCCGCTGTCGCGCGCCCCTGCAATCGCCTTCCCGTAGCGCGCCAACGCAGTTTCCAGCCTGGTACGACCGTTCTTCGGAAAGCCGCAGGCAAGCATCCTGATTCCCATGTCTCTCTGGAATTCCGCCTCTTCAAACGAGCGAATGTGCGTTTTTTGCGCCTTGCGCATCTTTCTCAGAGCGGGGCCGATCTCGGCGAAGCGTTTCCCGCCCGTGAGAAACTCGGGATACTTCCGCTCAAGCAGAGTGGTGATATCTTGCCTGCGTTCAGGCGGCGCGGGATGCGTCCTATGCCACGCCGGTAGCGCGGAATCGCGCACGGGCGGCAGCGCATCGAGCATTTCCAGCACGTCGATCACGGCGCGGGGATCGTACGCGCCGGTCCGGGCGATGTATTGCGCGGCCGTTTTGGCCGCCTCCGCCTCCGCCCGGCGGGTAAACCTGAACCTCTTCAAATTTATCGCTGCTGCGGTAGAATCCGGCAGGTAGACGGGGCTTTCAAACTTCCCCGAAATCATCTCGGCGGCGAACGGAACGCCGAAACCCAGATTGACCAGAAGCACCTCGCCGAAGCGTGCCTCGTAATGATTCATCGTGACGTGCGCTATCTGATTAGCCAGGACGGCGGCAAGTTCATCTTCACTGCGCATCTTTCCCAGCAGGCCGCGCGTGACGTAGACGTAGCCGCCGGGCAGCGCGAAGGCATTGACTATTCCCGTGTCCAGGACACGGAACGTGAAAGGATACTCACGGGGATGATGTTCCGGAATGGCGGCGACGACCTTTGCGGCTACTTCCCGCACGTACCGTTGCACGTCGCTGTCGGGGTAGAGCCCTCCGGCGGCATTCTCGAACGCGGCGGCGGCCTCCCGCGTCAGTCTTATTTTCTCCTCAATGTTCAGGACCAACGGGGGTTGTTCGTGTTTCATGCGCCGCCGCAGGCTCTCGCAGCCGGACGCCGTCACCAGGGCGAGAATCGACAAAAGGAATGCGCCGTGCAGGACAAAGCGGGTGCGCATGATTTTCAGGCCCTCTGTTTAACGATTGTCACCGCCTGTGCGGCAATGGCCTCGCCGCGGCCGACAGGACCGAGACCCTCGTTGGTCCTGCCCTTGACGTTTATCCTCTCAGCCGGTATCCCTGTCGCGGCCCCGATGACTTCCTTCATATCGCTGATGTGCGCGCCTATCTTTGGGGTTTCGGTTATGACGTTGGCGTCTATGTTGACAACTTCAAAGCCGCTTTCGTGCAGCAGTTTCACGACGTGCCTGAGCAATTCGATGCTCGCTATCCCCTTGTATGCCGGGTCGGTGTCGGGGAAGTGTCCGCCGATGTCGCCGAGCCCCGATGCGCCGAGCAATGCGTCGCATATCGCGTGCAGCAGCACGTCGCCGTCCGAGTAGCCCAGCAAGCCTTTGGTGTAGTCCAATCTGACACCCCCCAGCCGGAGTTCCCGCCCCTTGACCAGCCGATGAATGTCATAGCCGATACCCACACGCAAATCGCTCATGCCTCTTCTCCACTTTCACTTTGCCCGTCGTGCCCGGCGACGCTCTTGAAGGCGTCGGGCAGGCGTTCAAGAACGTCGGAGGCGATCATCCCCGTCTCGCCCTTTTCTTTTTTTGCGAGGTCGCCCGCCAGTCCATGCACATACACGCCCAATTGAGCGGCCTCAAAGGGCCCGAAGCCACGACCCAGCAACGCCGCGATGACGCCGGTGAGCACGTCGCCGGCGCCCGCCGTGGCCATGCCGGGATTGCCGGTACTGTTCACGTACACCTTTTCTCTGTCCGCGACGACGGTTCCCGCCCCTTTCAGCACGAGGACGGCGAGACACTGTGCCGTGAAACCCTCCGCAGCCTTCACGCGATCCTTCTGGACGTCCGCGGCGCTCACACCCATGAGGCGCGACATCTCGCCGGGGTGCGGCGTGAGGACGGTCGGGCGTCCGCCCGGAACCCGCTCCAGCACGCCTACATCCGCCGCGAGGGCGTTCAGGCCGTCGGCGTCAAAAACGACAGGACATTTCAATTTTTCATAAAGAGAGCGAATCAGGAGTTGCGTCTCGTGCTCGCGGCCTATGCCCGGACCCACGGCCACGGCGTCCATGCCGCCGCAGAATTCAAGCAGATCATTGAGCGCGGCCAGGGCGAAGGTGCTAGCGACCGTCTCGGCAAACGGCCGTGTCATGACGCAGGTCATTTGCGAGGCGACTATCGGCAGCAGGCTCTCCGGGACCGCGAGCGTCACAAGCCCGGCCCCCGAGCGCAAGGCAGACCGCGCCGTCAGGCACGCCGCGCCTGTCATGCCCGGCGAACCGGCGATAACGGCGATTTTCCCGAAATCGCCCTTATGCGCGTCACGTTTGCGAGGATAGATCGCGGGCAGTGTTTTGACTTCCTTCAGCATTATTCTTCCATTCCGATGCCAGACGATTGATGAGCGAGGCCATGTATCCGGCCCCGAAGCCGTTATCAATGTTTACCACGGCGACACCGGCGGCGCAACTGTTAAGCATTGTGAGCAGCGGCGCGATACCCCCAAAACTCGCTCCGTAACCTACGCTCGTGGGTACGGCGATAACGGGAACGTCCACAAGCCCCCCGACGACGCTCGCCAGCGCGCCTTCCATCCCGGCCACCGCTACGATGACGTTCGCCGCCTGAAGTTCCGATGTCTTGTCCAAAATGCGGTGAATGCCCGCCACGCCTACGTCGTAGAAAGCGTCCACCCGCGAGCCCATGATCTCGGCGGTGGCGCGCGCCTCTTCCGCGACGGGGATATCGGCGGTGCCCGCGCTGAGGAGGCATATCCGGCCGGTGCGCTCGACAGGCTCCGGCGCTACGGCAACGGCACGCCCCTTTTCATAGCGGACGGCTTCGGGAAACTCGTTTTTCAACAGGTCCGCGGTCTCATCGTCCGCACGCGTTGCCAGCAGCCGCTTGCCGTGTTTCAGGAGGCTGCGGGCAATCTCGACCACTTCGCGCGGGCGCTTGCCTTTACAAAAGATGACCTCCGGAAAGCCGCACCTGATATGGCGGTGGTGGTCAACCCTGGCGAAGCCCAGGTTCTCGAAAGGCAATGAACGCAGGCGTTCAATCGCCGCTTCAACATCGGTCGTACCCGAGCGCACCCGTTCGAGAAGTTCCCTGAGAGAATCCTTGTTCATTTACTGCTCCACAACATCGCCGGTCACCGCCAGCGGCGTCGCGGCGGTTATCCGTACCGTGACAAGCCTCCCCGCGAGATTGCCGGGAGACTCGAAATGCACGATGTAGTTATTTCGCGTGCGGCCGGTCATGCGCGAGGCATCCCGCTTGCTGGGGCCTTCCACGAGCGCCTCGACCGTATGTCCGATGAGCGCGCGGCGCTTACGCAGGCTGATTTCCTCCTGCGCCTGAAGAAGCCTCTGGTTGCGTTCGCGTTTCACCTCGTCCGGCACATCGTCCTCCAGTTCGGCGGCGGCGGTGCCGGGGCGGGGGGAGTATTTGAACACGAAACAGTTAAGGAACTCGGCATCCTTCAAAAGGGACAGCGTCCGCATGAAGTCTTCTTCCGTCTCGGAAGGAAAGCCCACTATGAAATCGCCTGCGATCTCGACATCCGGGATGACTTCCCGCGCCATGGTCAGCATTTCGCGGTAGTGTTTTGACGTATAGCCGCGCTTCATGAGTCCGAGTATTTTGTCGGAGCCGGACTGCGGCGGCACGTGCAGGTACTCGCAGACCTTCGGCAGGGCGGCAACGGCCTCGCAGAGTTCCCGCGTGAGGTCCTTCGGATGAGACGTTACAAAGTTTATCCGCTCAATGCCGTCAATGGGGTCGAGCATTGCCAGAAGGTCCGCAAGGGTAACCTTCGGTTCGAGACCCACGCCGTAGGAGTTCACGTTCTGGCCGAGGAGAGTTATCTCCACGCAGCCGTCATCCGCGAGACGTCGGACCTCCTCCACAATGTCGGCGGGCGGACGGCTGACCTCCGCTCCGCGCAGGTAAGGCACAACGCAATAAGAGCAGAAGTTGTCGCAGCCGGCCATAACCCCCACGTACGCATGGTGCTTCATCGGGCGGCATTCGACCGCGCGGTCGGCTTCGAAACTCACGGCCCTGTTGCCGGAACGGCGGTCGCCGTCAACCGCCACGACCGGCCCGGAGCCGTTACACTTTCCCAGGAGCGGCACGAGATCGGCAATGCGCCGCGGCCCGCAGACCAGGTCAACAATGTCGAAGCGCTTCGCGAGTTTTCGGCCTTCCTTTTGGGCCATGCAGCCCAGCACGCCGACGACAAGTCCGGGACGTTTCTCCTTAAGGCGTTTAAGCGCGCCAAGATGGGAAAACACCTTGTCTTCCGCGTGCTGCCGGACGCTGCACGTGTTAAGGAGTATGACGTCCGCGTCGGATTTGTCCCGGACAACGCAATACCCCGCCCGTACCAGCCGGCCGAGCGCCAGTTCGGAGTCCAGTTTGTTCATCTGGCAGCCGAATGTCTGCATGAATACTTTTTTCACTGCAAGCCTTGTAACCATGCTGTCAAAGGGATGACGACAAACGGACAGAATATCCCTCATCGCGGCGGAAGTCAAGGCGCGACAAGGCGCGGAGAGCACGCAAGAATCTTGGGTGACTTCGACGCGGCCCGTACGGGCCATCTACGAGCCGGACCCCGACAGGTCGGGGGCCTATGCCGGCGGGGGGACGGTCAGCAATCTACGAACCTCGCTCGCACAACTCGCGAGGTTCCGTAATTGTGACAGTCCCCGCCGCTCTCTGGGTTGCGGGGGTTTTCCGTTGAACGGCGGTTGGAGACTGCTATAATCGGCGCGTGGGATTTGTGCGTCCAATTATGGAGAAGACATTGAGCGAAATCAAACCACGCCTTTTCAAGGGCACGCGGGACTTCCTGCCGGAGATGATGATTCGCAAGCAGTACATGATAGACCGCCTGCGGGTCATTTTCGAGCGATACGGGTTTGAGCCGGTGGAGACGCCGGCGATGGAGTTCTATGAGATACTCGTGGGCAAGTACGGCGGGGAGAGCGAGAAACTGATATACCCGCTGGCTTACAAGGGCGGCAAAACGCTGGCGCTGCGGTATGACCTGACGGTGCCGCTGGCGCGGCTGGTGGCGATGCACCCCGAGTTGCCGATGCCGTTCAAGCGCTACCAGATACAGCCGGTTTGGCGGGCGGACAGCCCGCAGCTGCGGCAGGGGCGCTTCCGCGAGTTTGTGCAGTGCGACGTCGATACGGTCGGCACGGCCTCCGTGCTGGCCGACGCGGAGATAATAGGGATGATAGATACCTGCCTGGTCGAACTGGGCGTGGAGCGGTTCGTGAACAGGATAAACAACCGGAAGATACTGTACGCGATTGCGTCGCACCTTTCGCTGGGCGAGGAGGAAGGCACGGCGATAATCCGCGCGATGGATAAGCGTGACAAGGTGGGCGTTGAAGGCGTTCAGAAGGAACTCGGCGAATCGGGTTTTGACGACAGGGTGACGGACGTTGTCACCGGGATAATGGAAATCGACGGGAGTGATTCGGAAAGAATCGGGCGGCTGCTCGACATACTGGAGGGCGACGAGGCGGCGCGCGAGGGGGCAAAGGAGGTGGAAACGATTCTCGGCGCGCTTGCGGACCAGGGCGTGGATGAGGCGCGCTATGAGTTCGACCCGGCGCTGGCGAGGGGACTGGACTATTACACCGGGCCGATATTCGAGGCGGCGCTGCCCGGGCAGCCGCACATCGGGAGCCTGTGCGGCGGCGGGAGGTACGATGGGCTGATAGGCCGCTACGCGAAGCGTGACATCCCCGCAACGGGGACGACGATAGGGCTGGACAGGATATTGGCGGCGATGGAACAGTTGAACCTGCTGCCGGGCGGCAGGACGAAAGTCGATGCGCTGGTATGCCTCTTCGACGAGGCGTCGGCGGACGTCACACAGGGCACGGCGGCGCTGTTGCGCAAGGCCGGACTGAACGTGGATACTTACTTCGAGCCCGCAAAACTGAAGAAGCAGTTTTCATACGCCGACAAGCGCGGCATACCGGTGGTGATCGTGGTCGGGCCGGACGAGACCTCGGAAGGCAAGGCGACCGTAAAGGAGATGAAGACGGGCGAACAGCAAACGGTGCCTCGCGAGTCACTGGCCGAAACAGTAAGGAAACTGACGACGCGCGGCGAGTAGCCGCGTTCCTTCCAACCATCGATGCAACGCTTCAATAAATTCAATATGCTGCCCTCTACAGATTTCCGGTCAAAGTGACGAAAAATAAGTGTACATATCAAGGCAATTCACGCATGTTGCACTCCGTTAATGCAAACCGTCCAAAAACAGTTTGCCGTATTCAGGCGTAGCGTGTGAAATCGCAATGCACACAATAAAGGAGAAGTGCCGGATTCCCGCCGGCAGGGAGGAGCATCCATCGCTATTCGGGGTACGGACCGGCCTGTCGCAAGTAAGTACTCAAGTTGACTGACTTTTTCTGGACGATGGTGGGTGCTTGATTATAATCTGCTGTTTCATACCTTACGGTGACAGTCATCAATCTACGATCCGTTCCGACAAGGTCGGAACGGCTCCGTAATTGGTGACAGTCACCGAGGTTAGAAAAAGTCAGTCAACTTGAGTAAGTAAAATCGAGGTGCTGTAAGCACGGAAAGTGCCGTGCGGGTATTACAGGAGCAACTTATGGTAAAAAGCAAAGGAACGGTACTCCTGGTTGATGACAATCCTGCCCTGCTCAAGCTGCTCGCAAAATACATGAAGGACAACGGATATGAGGTCCTCACGTCCTTGGACGGCCTGAGCGCAATAGAACAGGCCGTCGCGCACAAACCACATACGATAGTCCTGGACATCATGATGCCCGGAGTAGACGGCGTACTGGTGTTGAAGCAACTCAAGAGCAGCCAAATCACCAAGGGCATCCCCGTCATAATGCTTACCGGTATCAGCGACAAGGAAAAAGTGTTAGAGACTATCAAGGAAGGCGCGGCCGAATATGTCGTCAAGGGAGCCACCAACACGATAGAGTTGTGCAAAAGGATAGCCGCATGGGTTGAAAAGCGAAAAGAGGAAGTCGAGAAAGAGGCTGAAATGGCCTCCCTGGAGGCTGATTCGGAGAATCAGGAGCACGAAAGCGGCCTCACAAAACGCGAGCGTGCCATCGCCGAGTGGGACTTGAGGGATATCATAAAGAAGATGTCGGCGCG
>QNCA01000026.1 GCA_003644325.1 Planctomycetota bacterium | reverse complement strand
TGTTTCACAACACCTTACGGTGACAGTCACCAATCTACGATCCGTTCCGACAAGGGCGGAACGGCTCCGTAATTGGTGACAGTCACCGAGGTTAACAAAAAGTCAGTCAACTTGAGTAGATTAATGACTGACAGTCACCGAGGTTAACAAAAGGTCAGTCAACTTGAGTAGATTAATGACGGTCACCGTAAGGCCCTGGCCGGCGCGGCGGAGTTCGCCTTTCGCCTGTCGGTCATACTTCCGGCCGTATATATCGCGACGGGCGGACTGAAGTTGTGGTGAATCTGAGAAAGGGAGAGAAGGACGGAAGGACAAGGTGCAGGGTTCCGCTCATGAGCGCAAACGCTTGCGCACGGCCGTGTGCGATAAGCATCGGTCCTACGCTCTGAGAAAGACGACGGCCCTGCTGAAGGCGATGCGAGGCTTGTCCCACACGCCGTAGCCGACATCTCGTGCGGTTACCACCATCTTCTGGAACTCGTCGGAAGAAACATGTAACTTCGGCTCGGCGACCAGGAACTTGCCGCTCGGCTTGAGACAGGCGTGTACCTGGCGCAGAAATTCCCGCGTATCCGGAACTTCGTGCACCATCCAGAACGCATTGACGAAATCGACCGTATCGCTGATGCCGAGCGAGTCGGCCTCGCAACGGCGGAGTTGAATCAGGTCGGCGAGGCCCGCCCTTTCGGCCCGCTTCCGCAGGATGTCCAGCATCTCCTGCTGCAAATCAACCGAAATGACTCGCCCTTTCCTGCCGACGATACGGGCCAGACCGATGGATGTGAATCCCGCGCCGCAACCGACGTCCATGACCGTCATGCCTGCCTTGACATACGGCCCAAAGATGGTCGCCGTGTTGTGAAAAAGACGACGCAGGATATTGTCGAAAGTGTAAACGTGCCGCCAGGGGCATACACGCCTTTTAGTTTCGTGGTTGGACTTGGACATTTTCTTCTCCTGCCGGATGCCCGCCGCGCCGCCCTGCGGGTCGATTATGGCGAACCGGCCCTGCGCGTCCCGGCGAGCATGATATTTTCCCGGCGGCAGGAAAGCAAGCAGGTTTGGGAGCGCGCGGGAATTCTTGGTAAAACCGGAGGGTTGGGGTCAGACGCTGAGGAGGAGTCCCCCCGATACATCGGGGGGACGACGGGAAAGGGTCTGCCCCCCGGACCCCAAGATCTCCCTCGCAGCCTATTGGGAGGGATGCGTTTTCGCCGAGATGCTGCGGCCGCGCAGCGCGAACCAGGCGGTGCCGAGGATGCCGAACCCGAACGCAGTCAGGAAATTTGCGGCGGGGCTTATCATCCACAGGAACGCCCCGCCAAAGGCCGCCACCGAGACAATCACGTCGCGTATGAGATAGTACAGGCCGAACATTCCCGCCTTGCAGTTCTCCGGGGCCAGGTCCATGATAAGGGCCTTGCGTGTGGGCTCGCCGAACTCCTTCAGTCCGCGCAGGACAAACGCCGCCGCCAGCAGGCCGAACGATTGGCTGAACAAGAGCGCCAGCGGAAACAGCGTGAAGAATCCAAAGGTGATTAAGACAAACGGCTTTTTCCCGCTGCGGTCCGCGAGGTACGCGACAGGGATGTAAATCAGGAACGCGGTGGCCATCTCTATGGTCGTCAGTATGCCGAACTGAAACGCGGAAACGGTGTGCGTGATTCCGTGCATGGCCCACAGCACGACAAAGGCGTATGGGATTTGCTCGCAGAAGCGGATGAGGATGTCCGAGACGAGGAGGTTCCTCAGGGCGGGGTTCATGCGGCGCATCAGTTTCAGCGGATTTTTCTCCGCGACAGGCGTGGCCGGGGTTTTGTTTTTCAATCTGTCGTCGCGTATCATGCGTTGCTGCATGAGGAGCGCGACGAGCGCCATAACAAGCGCGCCGACAAATGCCAGCCGCACGCCTGTGCGCTCGCCGAACGCTATGATTAACGCCCCGCCCGCCAAGGGCCCCAGCGCCATCGGGATGCGCCGCACCAGCGAGTGCATCGATACCCCCATTGTGCGCTTGTCCTTCGGCAGTACCGCCGCCACCAGGCTCATCGTCGCCGGCAGCGATATGGCGGTCCATGACAGGAAAAGTACCGCCCCGATTATGACCGCCTGCCACGTCGGAATCAGTATGACTACGATGAAGCCCGTCATGGCCATCAGGTTGAAAATGAGCAGGGCGCGCTTTGTGCCCAGTTTGTCGGAGAGGTAGCCGCCGGGGAAGGAATAGAGCGCGGAAAGGAGATTGTCCATTCCGTTCAGCAGTCCCACCGACAGCGCTCCGCCGCCCAGCGCCACCAGGTATATCGGCAGGAAGCGCTCGGCCATCTTCTCGCCCATGCCCACAAGGACGACCATGCCGAGCAATCCAACGATGCTTCTTCGCAGCCCGAGGAATTTCGATATTCGCCCAACCGTCGCGCGGAAGTCATGGGTGGAATCGTCGGTGTCCATTTTCACCACGAGTTACACGGACTTGCCGGATTTTTATGACAGTGATGTAACGTATCAAATTCGCGCAATCCATGCAAACCCGCGGAACAGATGGTATGGATTGCCATCTCCTGCTTACCGGCCGGTGAGTCGGCGGAGCAGTTCGGCGGAGGGTTGGTGGCGGAGATTGGCCGCCTTCTTCAGGTATGACGCGGCCTGGTCGTATTCGTTGAGTTTCAGGTACGCGACGGCCAGGTTGTGGAGCAGCCGCGGGTCCCGCGGGTTGAGTTTCAGCGCGGCTAGCAGGTCGTCGACGGCCCGGCGGTAGATGCCGCGGCGTGCCAGGAGCATGCCGCGGTTTGTCAGCGCGGTCGCGTTGTCGGGTTCGATTTCCAGCGCGCGGTTAAAGTCTTCCATCGCGCCTCCATGTCGCCGGTCATCTGTCGCGCGAGGCCGCGATTATCCAGCGCCAGTGTGTCGTCGGGCGCTTCGGCCAGCAGTTTGTCATATTCCTCGATGCCCTGTGGGTACTGCCTTTGCGCGACGAGTATCTCGGCCCTGAGCAGTCTCAGGGCGCGGTCGTTCGGCGTGAGTTTCAGGCCCTCGTTCGCAAAGATGGTTGCCTTCAAGTGTTCGCCCGTTTTGAGGTTTGCCGCCGCGAGCAGGTACAGCAGTCGTGGATTGTCGCGGTTGATTTGCCAGAGCGCCTCCAGGCGTGCGGCCGCCGCGGCCGCGTTTCCGGTTTCGATTTGCGCGGAAGCGAGGCAAAGGTGGGATTCCAGGAAATCGGGCTTCAAGGCGACCGCCGCCTTGAAGGCATGGACGGCCTTGTCGGTCCGGCCCGTCATCGTGTATGCCAGGCCCAGGTTGTGGCTTGCCTCGGCGAACTGTGCGTTGAGTTTGAGGGCGTGCGCGTAACTGCCGATTGCTTCATTCGGCTGCGATGCGCGGAGGAAGAAATTGCCGAGTTCGAAGAAGGCATTGTGGTCTTCGGGAAAAGCGCGGACGATTTCTTTCAGTTCTTCCAGGGCCCTGTCATGTTCGCCGCGTCGTTCGTATTCATGCGTGACCGCAAGACGCGCCCCGATATCGCCGGGGTTGTTCTCGGCGGCGCAGATGAGGTCTATCAGTTCTGTCTTGCGTCTTTTCTTTGTCACAAGGGAGACCCGAGTTTCAGCGTTGGCCCGGAGGCCCGGGGAGCGAGAGAAGAGCCGGCCGGCGCCGGTCAGCCATTGAGCAACGTTGGAATAAAGTTTATCAGCCCGCGAGGATTGTATATTACTTCCACCTCTCCGCGGCAATTATACCAGCACGCCTTGCAGGTGTTCCGCCTGTGGGCCTCGCTCAGGCCGGCCAGGATTTCTTCTGTGCTTGACGTAAGGATGTTGCCGACAGGGTTGTCCATGTCTTCAACGCATTTTGCGATGTCGCCCCTGTGGTCGATGTTGAAAAACGACCTGCCTGCCAGACATCCCGGCACGCCTCCGTTCAGCGCCTCGTCGAAGCGTTCCAGAAAAACCGTGTTTGACAAAAAGTTTTTGTGCCTTTTTTTGAGTTCAATCAGCGTTTTTGAAACATGGCCCTGCGGAGCGAACGACTCATCGCCGGTCTTCATCGAGCAGTATGGCTGAACCATAAAGTAAGCGTCGCGCTTTTTTGCAAGCAGAATGAGTTTTTCCATTTCGTCCAGATTATCGTTGCGCAGGACGGCCATCAGGTTGACCTTCTGTCGGGGCTGGGTGCGCGTGCGCGAGAAGGTCTCCAGCGCCCTGACGGCGCGCTTGTATGCGCCCCTGACGCCTCGCGCCCTGTCGTGCCGCTCGGCGTCGGCGAAGTCGATGGACACGCTGACGCCGTAGAGTCCGCGAGCCCACAGTTCGCGGGCCAGGTCCTCGGTAACCAGCCAGCCGTTCGTCGTTATCATCGGCAGGTGATATTTCGCCAGGGCTTCGACTATCTCCGGCAGGTCGCGCCTGAGCAGCGGCTCGCCGCCGGCCAGGCTTACCATCATGTTGCCTATTTCGCGGAGTTTCTCCGCGCCGTCAGCGAACTGCTCGGGTGTGAGTTCGTGGTCGGAAGGGCGCTCCTTCTTCCAGTAGTTACAGAACGTGCAGCGAAAGTTGCATCGATAGGTCACCTGCCAGGCCGCCCAGAACTGGCGCCTGAGCCAGTACGACGCGACGATGCCGAGTTTTCTTCTTAGCGGTGTTTGCATGTAAATTTGCCGCGCGATGACGGCCGCCTGTCTTGAGCCGCCGGTCACGCGTGGAGTTTGAATTTGGATTTCTCATAGCCCTTGAGGACCTCGCCGAACTCTTCAGCGTATTTGTCCAGCGCTTCTGCGAATTCATTTATCATTGTGGTGGCGCCGGGATGGGTGCCGTCAGCGCCGGTCTTGGCCACGATCTCGCGGAGTTGGTAAGGGTTGTCTATCATCACGCACGGCCTGCGAAGGTCCTCGTTGAAGGGCTGCCTGGAGCGGAACTCGGTAAAGAAATCACTCTGCAGCGCCTCCACCAGAGTCTTGTCCTTGATGTTGTCCTTGGCGAAGTGGCAGAAGACGCATGTCTCGTAGTCGCCCTTGTTGTTTACGTGCAGGTACTTCCTGCCGCCGGCTATGCACCCGCCCACCGGCTCGCCGTCGTTCCAGAAGTCCATCACCATGATGGGTTTCCGCGAGCGCATATCCCTCACCCGCTGACCCAGGCGTGCGCGCTGCTCGGGCGTGGGCATCAGTTCCAGTTTCGGCGAGCGTCCTATCGGCATGTAGATGAAGTACCATCCGAACAGGCAGCCGGCGTTCATCCAGTGCTCGACATACTCGTCGGATGATACTACGTCCAGGTTTTCGCGCGTGGCAGTCGCCGAGAAACCGAACGGCAGGCCCTTGTCCTTCAGTTTGGCCATCAGTGCCTTGATTTTCCTGAAAGCGCCCTTGCCGCGCCGCTCGTCGGTTTCCTTCTCGAAGCCCTCGTTGGATATCGCGGGGATTACGTTGCCGAGTTCGGCCAGTTTCTCCACCATCTCGTCCGTAATCAGCAGGCCGCTGGTATAGGTCTGGAACGTGCAGTCGTTGTGCTTTTCAAAGATGTCGAACAGCGGTTCCCAGTAATACGGCTCGCCGCCGGTGATGATAATCAACTTTATGCCGATGTCCTTTGCCTGCCGGATGATGCCGTCCACCTGCTCGAAGGAAAGCGCTTCATCCTTGGGGTACTCGGAAGCATAGCAGCCGTAGCAGTGCAGGGGGCAGCTCATCGTCGGGCTGATGGCGATGAGGCCGGGGGGGTAGAAGCCGAGTTTTTCTTCCAGTTTATGCCGTTTGACGTTTCCCATGAGGGCTTCGTCGATGAACAGGTTGCGTACGATACGGTGGCGCGCTTCCCTGTTCAGTTGAGTCAGGAACCTGACACACAGGTCCTTCATGGGATGACCTTCTTCAAACCTTTGTTTGATGCCCTTGACGACGGCGGACCAGAGTTCGTCGCGGGTCAGTTTGGCCGCCAGGCCCAGCCCTCTGATGACGGTCTTTTCGATGTCCCCCGCGTTCCTGCCGGGCCTTGTGGCGAGGTCGAGCACGGCGTTGATGGTTTTATCGAGGGCAAAACGTTTCGCTTTTGCTGCTATGCCCATGGTGGCCCTCCAATGAACCTCTTGGAATAATTATTAGTTGATGAGCGAATTCTATGTTTTCGCCCGTGGCGTGTCAAGCGAGGCCGGATGATAGATGTTGCATGCTCTTACGGGAATCTTTTGCGATTATTTACTTTCGGCGTCTCTCTGAGGATGACCGTCGGGCGATGCCGGTTTGTGCGCTTCGTTGTGGAAAAGGTAAACATCAATGCCCCTGCCTGCTTCGTAACGTTTATGTTTCATTTGCGAATAGTGGGGGCTGAAGAGTGCTACCAACCGTTCTTTTTCCGACTGCGAACTCGTCCCGCGAACCACCGCCCAGACCCGCGAGCCGGGCCTTGCGGCAAATCTTGCCAGGCCATTTTCCTGAGAGGGGTGTTTGGTATCGGCGCTTTCTTCCTGGTTGACCGGCAGATGGAATCCGTCGTTCTTGAGGTCGTGAAGCGGCACGAAGGCCCCCGGGCCGTGGTAGTAGTATTGTACCGCGCTACTGATATAGTCCGGGTAACACATGACAATGTCGCTTTTACGGCTCCCCTGCGAGACATCCCGGAGCGCCGCGCGGTAATCTTCCTTGCCGTATGACGGGCTGAAATAATAGATGAACATGGAAAGACAGAGAAGGACGCCCATTGAGACCGTTGCCGCAATGCCCGCAGGTGTGCGCCACATTCGCACCAGGAAGAGGGCGGTGAGCAGTATATAAGCCGGCATGATGAATTGCATGTAGCGCGGCGTTACCACTGGCACCCACCAGAACAGGGCAGCCAGGATAACCAGCGGCAGAAAGAATGTGACAACGGGGAAGGCACTTTTTCCGCCCTTGCGGGCTATGGCGATTACGCATCCCCAGATAAACGGTACGATGAATCCCAGTATGACCAGGAGTTCGCGCAGTGAATAGATACTTACAATCGCGATGAATTTTGCAAGCGGTTGTTTGGAGCAAATGTAAATCCGTGTCCGGATGTCGTTGAGGGTGCTCACATGCGCAAAGTCAGGTATTGCCAGTCCTCTAAGATCATAGGCTGATATACCCGGTCCGTAACTCTGGAATATGTGATATATCTGTGCCCATAGCCCCGGGCCCGCAATCCACCCGCTTTCCTGGTGCCCCAGCGCCTTGATGAGCATGGGAGTCCAGGGGATATATGCTATTGCCGCGATTAGGCAGGCGGATGCCAGGGTGATGGTTTTTCGGGTCGTCTTCTCGCCCGGCATCACGTACCAGGCGATGTGTGTCAGCAACACGAACCCGAACAGGTAGAACGTGTAGAGTCCCAGCGCGGCGCACACGGCATAGCAGGCCATGATCCACAGGGACGGTTGCTGCATGTGCTTTACAAAACAATGGGTCGCCAGGATGGTCAGCAGCACCAGCAGCGGATATTGACGTGCCTCCTGTGAGAACTCGATTGCGAAGGGACGGGATGCAAACAGGATCGTCGCGAGCCAGGCCACTTTGTCGCCAAACAGTCGCCGGCCCAGGAAGAAGAGGGCGGGTATGCACAGCGTGCCGAATATGACGGACGGGAACCGCAGCGAAAACTCGGATTTCCCGAAGGCGCGAGTCCAGAAATGCAATATCGTGCGATTCAGCGGCGGGACATTAGCATCGGCCAGCCAGCATCTCTTGAGGTTACACGAGGCAAATTCCGCCTCCACGGCCTCGTCCAGCCACAGGCTGCGCCGGCCCAGGTTCGCCACCCGCAACCCGAACGCCCCGACGGTTATTACAATAAGCAACAGTATCGCGCGTGTGCTTATCGGGGCATTCCTGTTGTTACCGGCAGTTTCCACCATGTTCGCCAAGTGTGTTACGGTCCCCGGAGTTATTCTTCCTTCAGGCGGCAATGCACAATCATCTGAAAGCGTTCTATGCATTCCGGCGGCGGGGCGTCAAAGACTGCGCCTTTCCCACTGCCGAAGAATCACCCGTCTTTTTGGGGAGATTGTTTGACGACCTCGTAAACATGAAGGGTGAATTTCTGCTCCCGCCCGAGTCTTGTTTCAAACTTTGTTAATGACTCAAGCCTGTCATTGTCATCAAGGGCCTTCTCGGTTACTCTGTACTCGGTCTTGCTGAATCCGGAATCCCAGACTATGATGGATCCCTTCGGCAGTGATGCGATTTCTTCTTTCGAGAAGGTGCCGAACCGGCTGTTGTCGTAAGGGTCCCAACCTTTCCCCATGTGCAGGGAATAACGCGCAAAGATCAGTTTCGCGTCAGTCTTCCGCGGTCTGAACGAACCGAGGTCCTCGGTGAGTTCAGGTCGCTCTCTCCTGAGCCATTCACCGAGGTCCCGGATTAACTGATACGTTGCGTTTTGCCTGGCGGGTGCCACGGCGGTAATGCACTCCACGATGGGCAATACCAGGCAGATAACGGCGAATATCGGGGCGGAAACGTGTTTTGCAGAAGAGCGGATTCCGGGCTGCCGGCCGTACCTCTTGGAAAGGAAGACCCAACATGCGGGGATTACCACCGTCGCCGGCACCACAATCCACAGGAATTTATCCCACACAATCTTGACGATGTTTCCCGAGTCAAGCAGGTAGGTTTCCTTGAAAAAAGGGAATGTCGTAATCCAGGGAACCAGGTAGACGTAAAAAGCGACGCACGCCAGGAAGGTAAGCGGCACCCATTTGAGATTTGTCGCAAACCTGGCAGCCCCCGCAACCGCCATGATCCCAGCCAGCGGGGCCACAGAGACAAAGAAGCGCGCATAACCGCCGCTTGCGTAGAGACCGGAAGTTCTCAAGAAGGTGTGCAGCACAAAAAAAGATGTCCATACCGCGGGAATAATCCACACCCCGCGCATTTTGAACAACGTTAGATAGCCCGGTATCATAAGCATCATTATGCAGCCGCCGGTCACGAGGGGCATGAGGATTAGATAGTGGAGAGGGCCATCGCTGCCGTATTTGAACATGACCGTGTCCCATGCGTTTGAGTGGGACAGCCACAACAGATCGTAGGTGCCGTTAAGGAACCCGGCTGCGGTTTCGTGTATCGACGAACGCATGCCGCCACCGTAAATGATGGCGCCGGCAACGTTCCATATAGCCGGTATGCTTGCGAGCAATACACCGGCCGGGAGCAGTTTCATCACAGCGGCCTTGGGATGTCCCAACTTTCCGCGTAACGCAAAGACAGCCATTATAATCCCGAAAAGGGCCGCGACGAAAAAGCCTGCCGGCCGCGCCGCCATGCTGACTGAGAACTGGAGTGCGGCCCAGTTGTATTTCCCGCGCACGAAGTTTCTGACCGCGCAAATGATTATCAGTGCGAAGAGAGGCTCGGTAAGCAAATCCGTGGAGAGCCTGAAAAATTGAGTTTGAAAGAAGACCAATGGGACCGCCAGCCAGGCGTACTTCAGGCCTGTCTCTCTCGCCAGTCGGAACGTATACAAGCAGGCGGCGAGGCATATTGCCAGCGACGTCATCCTGCACCAGAAGAACCCCAGGTGTGATGCAGGCGCATACACCAGCGAAACCGCGGGTCTGCCCCAGGTGCTGACGATGAGATAGGCGTGTTTGTGCAGCCATTTGGATGTCAGGTAATGGTGTATGGTGTCGTCAGTGAGCGGTTCCGCCGCCAGCAAGGCATAGACCAACCCGATTCCGAAACAAAGCAATAATAGAACCAGAGCCACGTGCCCGGATTTAACACACGCAGCTCTCGATCGTAAGGCTAAGACAGCCCGTAAACTCTCTTTCATCGTTCCTTTATTACTCAAGTAGACTGACTTTTTCCGGATGATGGTGGGTGCTTGTTTATAATCTGCTGTTTCACAACACCTTACGGTGACAGTCACCAATCTACGATCCGTTCCGACAAGGGCGGAACGGCTCCGTAATTGGTGACAGTCACCGAGGTTAACAAAAACTCAGTCAACT
>QNCA01000025.1 GCA_003644325.1 Planctomycetota bacterium | reverse complement strand
CGCGTGTCTTCATCCCTGGGCTGGCCCACGCTGCCCACGTTGATGATGTAGCGCTTCCCGTCCTTGATTTCAATCGTTTCGTTGGCCGAGAACGATATGCTGTCGCCTTCTATGAAGGTTATGGGCACGTGGGAATGGCCGATGAAGAGGATTTGCCGGTCGAGTTCCTTGAATGAGTAGATGGCGTCGATTATGGTCTGGACATAGTCGAATGCCTGCGGTTTGTAAAGAGAGCCGTGAACCAGCGTGAAGCCTTCGTACTCTCTCACCAGCGGCTGGCGCATCAGTGCTTTCTTGTCTTCTTCCGTGAGGTTCCGCTGCGTCCAGAGGGTGGATTCCTTGGCGAAGATGTTGAAGTAGTCTATGCTTATCTTGCCGACGGCGGCGAAATCGTGATTGCCCGCGACCATGTCGCAGCCCGCCTCGAGGATTTTCCCGAGGCATCTCGACGGCTCCGCGCCGTACCCGACGACGTCGCCTATGCAGAGAAGTTTGTCTATCTTCTGGTCCTGCAGAAAAGCCAGGACCACGCTGAGGGCCTCGAAGTTACCGTGAATATCGGATATTAATCCATATCTCATGTCGGTTTTCCCGTGCGCCGGGGTGGGGCGGGTGACGCCTATCGAATTTCTCGTCTCTTAAGGACCAGTATGGCCGGCAGCAGCAGGATCGCCGTGCCGGTCGCGGCGTAAGCCAGCCCGAGCAGCAGGTACCCCCAGCCCGGCGGGTGACCCTCGATGACAATCTGTGTGACGCGAAAGAACTCCAGTTTGGGCAGCAGCGAGGCCGCTACCCTGCCCGCCCAGCCGGCCTGCACGGGCAGCCACGCCGCCGGCCCACCCGATAAGTGCCCCAGCGTGAAAGCGGCAAATGATATCACCGCCGCCGCGGGCCGGGAGGTCAGCAGGGTCGTGAAAACCACGAGCGCCGCTACCATTGACAACTCGAAAACTATCAGCAGCACGGCCTTCATGGCCCCGAATGCGAACGGTTCCAGCCCGTCGGGCCCTTCGCCCCGCAGAAAGGGGGAATGCCCCTCTCTCAACCACAGCATGCAAAAAAACATCGCGGTTAATATGACCGTCACGACCGCCAGCGTGAGCATTATACCCAGAAACTTGCCGAGGACAAGTTCATTGCGCCTGACCGGTTTGCTCATGACGGTCAGGATGGAGCCGGTACGAAACTCCGCGGCCACGGTGCCCGTTCCCGATACGAGCACGAGAAAGAGGCCGCCCATCGTTATCGTTGCCAGGCCCATCTCGCGTACCATCTCTCCCTCTCGCCCCAGGCCGAAGCAGGTTAACTGTCCGGTAAGGAAGATGAGCCCGGAGAATACCGCGAGCGCAACGTAGAAGACCGCGTCCCGCGTGCAGTCGCGAAATGTCGAAAGCGCTATTGATAATGTTCTGATCATGCAGTCCGCGAGAAATATCCCGACCGCCGTGGAGGAATCATAATGAGCGAATCGCTTGCCGAGGCGTGCCCCGCCCCGGCGGCGGCTTCACACGGTTTGGACATTGTGGAAATCCGCCTGGAATCCTTTGGGCGAGCGGAAGGATAACCGGGGGAGCCCCGATAGTCAATCAATTGTCATGGTCGGATTGCTCGCAACGTAGTCCGTGACCGGGGGAGATGACAACGGCCGTCACGCATGGCGACGGATTCAGGAAAGCGCGGACCGGCTGTTCCTCGCCGCGTGCGCTCCGCGACGCGGGGGCGCGGAGATTAAAAAGCGATGTCGAACCCTTCGAGCCCTGCGATCTGATTCGAGCGCTCAACCGTCTTGTGGCTGATGTAACGTTCCATTCGCTTCTCCACCTCGGCGATGAATTTCTCGATTTCGCCGGGAGCGCCTTCGGCGACAAGTTCCACGGTGCCGTCGGGCATGTTTCGCACATGGCCCGCAACGTCGTACCTACCGGCGACGTGCAAGGTAGTATATCTGAATCCCACTCCCTGCACGCGGCCGTGAAAGATGCACCTGATATGTTGTTTTGAATGCCCCTTCATGCTATATAATGTGCTCCGTGTGAGCAATGCCCCCATATATAGTGGGCGTCAGATGGATATTGACCACGGGCAGCCCATCATTATGATAACAAGGCGGTTTCTAAAATCAAGTCAAATTGAAAATTCTTGTTGCAAGCGCGGTCGGCCGTTGCTAACATGTTTCACGTGAAACGCAGTTGTCGCTTTATCAAAGCGGCCTTGTCCGACCTGGAGGGGAGGTCCCCGACACATGGCCCGCACAATCGCGGTTGTCAACCAGAAGGGAGGCGTCGGTAAGACAACAACGGCCGTCAACCTTGCTGTCTTGTGCTCAATTGCGCGCAAGCGCTGTCTCCTTGTTGACCTTGACCCCCAGGCCAATGCCACGAGCGGCCTGGGGTTGCAGGCAAGCCGCCCGACAAGCATAGGCGCGGCGCTTGCGGGGAGTGCGCCCCTGGAGCAAATCCTTCTTGCCGCGAAGATCGAAGGCCTTGAAGTTGCCCCCGGCCATCACTCTCTCATCGAAGTGGAGCAGAGCCTCGTCACGCGCCATGACAGCCACGGCGTGCTCAGGTCCTTGCTGGAATCAGGCGGCAGGGATTATGACCTTGTCTTCATCGATTGCCCTCCGTCATTGGGTCTTCTGCCGTTTAGCGCGCTTGTTGCCGCCCATTCGGTTCTTGTGCCTATACAATGCGAGTATTTCGCAATGGAAGGCCTCACGCAGATTCTCGCCACGATATCGCAGGTCAGAGAGGTCGCCAACCCGTCCCTGCAGATGGAAGGCATCCTGTTTACCATGTTTGACCCGTCTCTTCAGCACTCGGTTGAAATCATCGAGGAAGTGAGCAGCCACCTTCCGAATGACACGCTGGAGACGATAATTCCGAGAGATATTGCGCTTTCCGAGGCCGCAAGTTTCGGGCAACCCATAGTCCGTTACGACCCCGCATCTCGGGGGGCGCGGGCATATATCGAACTCACCAGGGAGATACTCAATGCCGGGCAATAAGAAACTGGGGCGTGGATTCCGTGTGCTCGAAAGGGAGACGAGTTCCCGCCGTCAGGCGAGCGCCGAATCGGTGCACCTGGTCCCTTCTACACCAACAACGACTCCCCTGGAGGGCGAGAGCATACGGGAGGTGCCTATCAGTTCCATCTCGCCCAACCCTTTCCAGCCGAGGCTTAACTTTGACGAGACGGGACTGGATGAACTCGTGCACTCCATCTCTGCCACCGGGCTTTTGCAGCCGATAATATTGAGACGTTCCGATTCCGGGCATCAGATAGTTGTGGGGCATCGGCGTTATCTTGCCGCCAAACGTCTTGGTATGGCGAGCATACCCGGTATCGTGCGGGAGGTCAGCGACAGCGCGATGCTGGAGATGGCCCTGCTCGAAAACATCCAGCGCAAGGATCTGGACCCCATCGAGAAGGCCCGGGCCTTTGAGAAACTGGAGACGGATTTCGGCCTGACGCACTCGGAAATCGGCAGGCGATTGGGCATGAACCGCTCCACGGTCAGCAATTACATACGGCTGCTCGAACTGCCGGAAGAAATACTGGCGCATGTTTCACGTGGAACGCTTACCATGGGGCACGCCCGGGCGCTGCTGGCAATCGAGAGCGGCGCGGCCAGACTGGCGATGTGCCACAAGATAATAAGGGAGAAGGTTTCTGTCAGAGACACCGAAATGCAGGCGGCGGAAGCGGCGCACAAGGGCACTGGGAGCGCCAAGCACAAGCGGCGGCAATCGAAGTCCGCGCACCTAAAAGAACTCGAACGAAGAATGCAAGACTGCGTGGGCCATAAGGTTACGATATCGCAAACCGCCGCGGGGGCTGGCAGGATAACGATACGCTTTCGCACAACTGATGAATTCAACAATATTTACGACCGGCTGAAGAGGGCGTTCGAGGGACGACCCGCCACCTCGAACACTGGCGCGACGTGATGCCAATACGATAAGCCGACTCGCTTGGTCGGCAGGGCTTTGCGTGTTGACGTCATGCGCGCGGGCGGCGAAATCCTTGCGAACGGTGTGGAGATTATTGTCTTTTTGCCGGAGCGACAATCTCGAGGAGCAGGAACAGGAAGACCGTGCCGCCGCCTACGAGAATCCACAGCAGCCATGTGTTTATGCCCAGCAGTTCCGGGAAGGTCATTTCCCCCTTGCCCAGCCATTCCAATAGTTTCCATTCTTTGAAGTAGGGGTATGCCTCGGCGTAGGCTCCCGCACCCACCAGCATGCCGGCGACTCCGACGAGGCCGTGAACGCTGCCTCCTGCTACGGAGCCCACGCCGGCAGCCGGGCAGTATCCCAGGAGCGCCATGCCGATGCCGGATATCGCGCCGCCGATAAGGATTGGCCCGAAGACTGTAGGCTTCAAGTGCAACTGCACGGCCCCGCCGGCCTTCAGCGCATAAATCCCCACGCCCCCTACCAGGATGGCAGTGAGCATGACCTTCAGCACGGTAAAGTCGCGCAGTCGAAACTGGTTCACAACAACGTCAAATTTGGTAATCCCGCCCTTGTGCAAGAGCATACCGAAGACAAAGCCGATGCACAGACCGGCTATGAGTTGATGTCCTTCAAGGAGAGATGTAATTGTGGCCATGTCAGCCTCCCGTATCTTTTCGAGTTATCCGGCCCGTAGATGGAACCACGGGTTATAGGGCGCCGCGCTATTGTTGAGCCGGCGTCTTGCTTCTTCGTGTCCTGTAAACCAGGCAGGCCGTAACGGTGCCGGTCAGGAAGGAGACCCCCAGGAACGTCCAGGAGCCGACGGACAGTTGCAGCCCGCCGCTGATGCCGTGGCCGGATGCGCAGCCGCCCGCCATTCTCGCGCCGAACATGAGCGCCACCCCGCCGATGAATGCCCAGAGCAGCCGCAGCGCCGCGCTCCGGCCGATGCCGCTGCGCCATACCTCGGGCACTATCTCCGGCTTGATGTCTCGGGAAATGAGGCCGGAAAACAGCGCGCCGGCGAATATCCCGACGACCAGCATCCATTGCCAGTCGGGAACGGGCGCGTATTTTTCTTGGCTGTGAAAGTACTTGTTTTCCGCATAGTGTTCGGGCGCCGCCGCCTTTTCAATCATGGCCGCGGACTTGGCAAAGGCGGCGCTGGCGGCGAGTGGCCGGTCGCTTATGTAGAACGCTACCCAGCATAGCACTCCGATAAGCAGTCCGACCTGATACGGCGACCAGCGTTTCGCGGTAAGCCAGTTCATTGCGATTCCTCCCTTGAGAAGTTGAGGGATGCGGTTACGGCGAATTTCGGAAGAGCGGGACCAATTAGCGGCTACTTGGCCGGACAACGCCGCAAGCCGTTGCGCGTGCCCTGTCGCATGGAAGAGATATGAGATTTGAAAACGACAATTACCGGGAATGTTTTATCTTCTTTGGCAAAAAAGCGCAAGACAAAGTTCCAGGCGGTGTGCCCCTGGGATGTTTGCGGACGGCGAGGGGGCGAGGGCCGGTGATAGAGCGAAACGCGCGGAGGAACGATGCGTGTGCCCCGTGCCGGGTTCTATTTCACTGCGGGCAGGTCGATCTCGAACGTTACCCCGTCCTCCTCGCCGCTCGAGACCTTGATTTCCCCGCCATGCTTTTCGACGATGGTTCTTGCGATGGGCAGTCCCAGCCCCATGCCGTCGCAGGACCGCGTCATGTAGTGCTCGGCTTGCTTGAAGCGACGAAAGATTCTATCTACATTTTCTTCTGCAATCGGCCTGCCGTTATTGGAAATGCTGATGCGGGCGATGTCGTCCTCGCGCGAGACCCGGCCCGTTACGCACAGGCCTTCCCTGTCCGTGTTAAACTTCACTGCGTTCTCAAGAACATTGCCGATTGCGCGGGAGAGCAGTTTGCAGTCCACGTTCGCGGCAACGCTTCCGCCGTCTTCTTCCAGTGACCACTTTACCTTGCCCTTGTTGCTTTGTATTATTTCCCTGGACACGTCATCGAGCAATTGAGCGAGGTCCGCCCGTTGCTTGTCCAGAACTACGCGGTCATTCTGAAGGTCGGCCAGGAGCAGCAGGTTTTCGATTATGCGCGTCAGGGATGTCGTGCCTTGAATCGCGGTCGCGAGCAGTTCCCTGACATCGTCGGATATTTCGTCATGGAAGATGTCCCGCATGGCCTCCAGGCAGCCCTGGATATTCGTCACCGGCGTACGGAGTTCGTGGGACAAAAGTGCAAGGAATTCGTCTTGAAGGCGGTTCAACTCGCGCAAGGCCTTGACTTCGTTTTGCAGCGATTGAAACTGCCTGGCCTTGCGGAAAATCAGGGGGATTTGCTCCACGTTGCGTATGGGCTTGGTAAGAAAGTCCGCCGCGCCGCGCTTGATGGCCTCCACTGCCGTCTCGATCGTTCCGAACCCGGTCATCAAGATTACGATCAGGTCCGGGTCCAGGGCCTTTGCGCGACGGAGCAACTCCAGCCCGTCCACCTGCGGCATCTTTACGTCGGAGAGGAGGAAATCGAAAAGCTCTTCCTTGAGCGCATCCAGCGCGGCAACGCCGTCGTTGGCGGTCCTGACGGTGTGGCCGTCGCCTTCAAGCAGCAGTTGCATCAGTTCCCTGATGGTAGGCTCGTCATCTGCCACCAGTACCTTGAACTTGTCGTCGCTCATTTCCCTTATCCTTTCTTAGAGACTCCAGGTATTGCAACCATTGGGCGCTTGAGGAAGCGCCGCCCGAGTCCTTCTCTCGCGGGGAGTAAAAGAACGATTTCTTTGTAATCTTTTCCAGCGCTTCCTTCGCGGCCGAAGAAACGACGAAGGAATCGTCATCGAGCAGATTTGCAAGCGCAACGACCGCCTTTTCCGAACGCATCTCCGCAAGGGCACGAATCGCACGGATTTTGGCGGCCCTGCCTGCCGCGATACTTCTTATCGTCGCAATCAACGCCCTTTCTTTATCCATTTCGCCCGCGCCGGCCCACCACGACCGCCACTTTTCTATGGCGCTGTTGCGTTCGTCCGGTGGGGCGTTCGAAACAAAGCCGAAAGACTGCTTCGTAATGCTTCTGAGCGCGCGCGCGGCGTAGTACCGCAGGCCCTCGCTGTCTTCCGACAGGGCCTTGATTAAGCACGGTACGCCTCTCCATGCATCGATTTCCTTCAGGCCTATCGCCGCCTCCACGCGGTTGCGCGCGTCCCTCCGGTCCTCCAACTGGGCCGTCAGGCGTTTCACCGTCTCCTCGTCTTTCTTTGATTCCCACCACGAGCGCCACCTCGCCGCCGCCTTGCGCCTGTCGTCGGGCGGTCCTCCCGGCTTATATCCCTCGTAGTGGAAGGTCACCGCCCTTAGCGTTGTTGCCGCCTTGCCGCGGACTGCCTGCGACTCGTCGTCGAGCGCCGCCAGCAGGTAATCGATCGCCTTTCGGCCAAACGCCTTCATTCTTCCGGCCGCCTCGAAACGGTTGCGCGGGTCTTTGTCCTTCATGCCCGGCGCGTATATCTGCAACGCCGACAGCCCCTTCACACGTGCCGCATATTCCGTCCAGTGTGAAATCACATCTTCCCCGTCAGGCGCCCTGTGACCTGACGCAATCTCGAGAAGGCGAGAGTATGCCCCCTGTTTTTTCTTGTCCGCCTGTGCCAGACCGGAGACCAGCGCGTCTATGTGTTCCGGTCGCACAAGTTGTTTCAGTGCTTTCTCGCACTCCCGTGCGGCATCGCCTTTCGCGTTGAGATACAGCGCCGATATCCGCGGCGCCGCCTCGACCGCCTTCAGTTTCACCAGCGCGCCCAGGGCCTTACGGCGCACGTTTTCATCTTTATCATCAAGTGCGTCAATCAGGTGTCGTTTGGCCTTCGGGTCGCCGATTTTCCCCAGCAAGTCCGCGGCCCTGGCGCGGTTCTGCGCAGAGGGCGCCCCGAGGTCGTCGATTAGCCAGTCCACCGGCATCTTATCTTTGTAGTGTTCAAACCAGTCGCGCCAGGTCGTCAGCATATATGCCTTATCCGCCTGCCGGGTTTCGGCCGGTGAGGCATCCTGAGCGATGCTCCCTGATTCCTGTTGTGCCGGAATTGTGTGGCCGGTGCAGTATTCCAGAAGTGAGAAAAGGAAAGATATGTTCTCGCAGTCCGGGCGCTGCGCCTCGGCGAGTATTAAAGGCGCGGCGCGCCATTCGCACAGTTTCGGCAGTGCGCGCTCTGCGTGCGAGCGGACTTCGGGGTTGCTGTCGCGCGCCAGCCGTAGCAGGTTCCTGCAGCCTGCCGCACCGATTCGATAGTCCAGATGCTCCAGCGCCCTGATGGCCGCGATTCGCACCCCGCTGTTCGGGTCGGACAGGGCCTCGACCAGCACCGGCATTGCCTCCAGGCTCCCGAGGGCCTGGAGGCCCTCTATCGCCTCGCGCCTTTTTTCCGGGTTTGCGTGGCCGGCCAGTTCCGAGAGCCTGTCGAGTTCCGCCTGCATTTCAGGCGTAAAGTCGCCTGCGTCCCGTTCACGACGTTGGCGTTTCGACAGTTCCGTAACGAGCCCGCCGGCCGTCACCAAGAGCACGACCATTGCGATGTATCGCTTCACTGTGGCTCACCGTCTCGCATAAACGATTTCGGGGATGCGACTCCGCTGCGCCCGCATTTATATTTTATATTTTACAAAACATCAAGCAAAATCGCAAATGAAACCTGAAGGGGTCAGGCCCCTTCAGGCTTCATTTCACCGCCAGCGCCCGGTGACGGCGCCGCTTGTTGCTTCATTGCTCAAGTTGACTGACTTTTTCCGGGCAATGCCGGATCTTACGGTGACAGTCACCGAGGTTGGCAAAAGTCGGTCAACCTGAGCTCATCAGTTGTCCTCATCTTCCCAGCCGTCATCGCCTCCGTTTTCCTCGCCCCGGTTATCATTGCCGCGGTCATCTTCGGCCCTTTCTTCTCTGCCTCCCGGCTGCACGCCGGGCAGTTGGGGGGCTTTCGTTATTTCCAATGTTTCATATAATGTCTTGTGAATCTTCTCATATTTGGCGAAATCCTCAATGGGGATGCCGTACAGCACGATATAGCCAAAGCCGTCCTTAACCATCAGTACTGCCGCGCCCTTGTACTTGACCCCATCTTCTTTGAATTCTCCGTTGATTTTAACGGCTTGCATGGCGCCGACAGTCAGTTCATCCTTTTTCGGTTTAAGGTCGGGATATTCCTTTTTCAGTTCCTTTATCACTTCGGCCACAAATTGTTCAAGCGTGGCCTCGCCAGTAGCCAGGATGCTGACATTCATTTCCATCGAGCCGAGAGATCCGTCTGATGGCTTGATGTCCGCTGTAAGCAGGTTTTCTTCGGCGTCTTCTTTAATTGAAACCTTCCAGTCCTTTGGAATGGTCAATACCATGCCGCCCTTCTCGAATTCATATTTTACCGTTTCGATACCAGCGGGTTCGGTGCCCTCACCGGTATCCGGTCTCTCTTCGCCGCCACCCGTATCCGGCGTTTCCTCACCGCCGGCCTCGGTTTCGCCGCCTGTTGCCGGTTCGGTGCCGCCACCTGTTGCCGGTTCGGTGCCGCCGCCCGTTTCCGGTTCGGTTTCGCCGCCCGTTGCCGGTTCGGTGCCGCCGCCCGTTTCCGGTTCGGTTTCGCCACCCGTTGCCGCCTCGGCGGCGTCGTCCGCCCCGGCGGTGTCTCCGGCGGGTTCTTTACCGGAGTCGGCGCTTTTTTGTTCGCCGCAACCATACGCAAACAGCATCATCGCGATTAGCGCAATTACTATACCGGCAGTTTTCATAACAGTCCCTCCCTGAGTTTGAGCAGTCGCGAGGAGCAGATTTCTGCTTCTCGCCATAAAGTTAGGTGGATAACAACTGTGTAATATTAGTGATTGTTCCCGGAAAAAGCAATACAAACCAAACCAGTGGGTGCTGCTTGGCACGGTGACAGTCACCATCTACGAGCTGGCCGCTCCTTCGGAGCGCCTGCGCTCCGTAATGGTGACACCTATGAAAAAGCGTGTCAAGCCCACCCGGAATCCCTTTGTCACTTGCGACCTTTCAAGCGCGGAGGCCCTAAATGGGCCGAGGCG